>CAJYRE010000602.1 GCA_913776675.1 Rhizobiaceae bacterium | reverse complement strand
CGAATGACGACTGGGTGCGGGTGGAGGCTTCAAAAAACAGGTTGATTTGGGTTAAACCCCGCAAAGTCGATGTTTTTTTCTCCCGCTGGCGGCTGATTTTTACCGCTTCGTCAGCTTTATCGAGGAGATATGTAATATCGGTTTGGGTGAGGCCCTTGATGCCAATCAGATGGCGATGCGGAAAGAAGACCATGCGATGTCCTCCGAAATTGGTCTCGCGGTCTATAAAGACTGCGGCCATTCGGAGCAAGGGTACCATTGACGCAGAATGAATTGTCCCCTGTTTTGAACGGATCATGCGTGTCGTGGTGTCGCAAATGCCGACAAACGTGCTAAACACCAAAAAAAGCCATGCACTTGCAAAGCCATGGCTCAGCAAAAAAGACGATATTGGATAGTATATGAGCCGGATGGACGACAAATTGGCGGAACTGAATCAGCCTCGGCTTTGGTCCGGTGTGAATGCCTTTCGGACAGACCCTTTGCTGGTGGATCTGACCAGCGCGATGAACCGTGGCCTGCGCGATGATTTTGATGTGCTGGGCCGTTACGTGACCTCCCATGAGGCGCAGGAACTGGCCCGCATGGCCAATCAAAGCCCGCCTAGCTTACACACGCACGGTCCACGTGGCGAACGGCTGGATGTGGTGGAATATCACCCCGCCTGGCACGCCTTGATGCGCCGCTCCATGGCTGCTGGCCTGCATTCGTCCGTGTGGGAAAATCTGCCAGAGGCGAGAGGGCAGGATCATAAAGCCCGTGCTGTGCGTTTTTATCTGACCGCCCAGCTCGAATGCGGCCACCTCTGCCCGCTGACCATGACCAGCGCTTCCGTTGCAGCCCTGATGGCCTCGCCACGGGTGCAGAAGGAATGGGCACCGAAAATTCTGTCGCGCAAATACGATTCCTCCAATCGCCCGGCCATGCAGAAATCTGCGGTGACACTGGGCATGGGCATGACGGAAAAACAGGGTGGCACCGATGTGCGCGCCAATACCAGCACCGCCACACGGGTGGGTGAGGGTATTTATCGGCTTTCCGGCCACAAGTGGTTCATGTCTGCACCGATGAGCGATGCTTTCGTGATGCTGGCGCAAACGCCCGAAGGCATGGGCTGTTTTCTGGTGCCGCGCCTTTTGGAAGATGGCTCGGCCAATGGCCTGCAATTTCAGCGGCTGAAGGATAAGGTGGGCAATCGCTCCAATGCCTCGTCCGAGGTGGAATTCACCGACGCTTTCGGCTTCATGCTGGGCGATCCCGGTGCCGGGATTCGCACCGTGCTGGAAATGGTGACGCTGACGCGCCTCGATTGCGCACTGGCTTCTGCCGGTATGATGCGCGCCTCCATGGCCGAAGCCGTGCATCACGTGCGCGGACGCTCGGTGTTTGGCAAAAAACTGGTTGATCAGCCGGTGATGACCCGCGTTCTCGCCGATATGGCGCTGGATGTGGCGGCGGCCACAGCTTTGTCGTTCCGTCTGGCTGAAGCCTTTGATCGCGCCCGGGACAATCCCGCCGATGCCGCCTATGCGCGGGTGATGACGCCGGTGGTGAAATATTGGGTCTGCAAAATGGCCCCGCCTTTGATTTACGAAGCCATGGAATGCATTGGCGGCAGTGGCTATGTGGAAGAACGCGCCATTGCGCGGCACTACCGCGAAGCCCCCGTGAACGCCATCTGGGAAGGCTCCGGTAATGTCATGGCGCTGGATGTGCTGCGTGTTCTGGAGCGCGGCAAAGACCTGTTTGAAATGGTCTTTGCCACGCTGGAGCGCGATCTCGGCCCCTCAGGCAAAAAAACCATCGAAGTGCTACGCGCCGCCATGGCCCTGTGTGAGCGCGACGAAGGAGCAGCCCGCCTGCTGGTGGAGCAAATGGCGCTCGCCGCCGCTGCCGCCGAGCTTTACCGCGTTGGAGCGGGCAAAATTGCCGACGCCTTCCTGGAAAGCCGCCTGACGGGTGGGTGGCGCAACACCTACGGTGTACTCGATGCCCGGTTTGATTGCCGTTATCTGATTGATTTGCTCTATCCGGCGGTGGATTGATCCTGATTGGCGGACGCGAGAGCCGCCAATCGATCCAGCGCGCCCTGAAGAATAAAGCTGGCGGCCGCCGAATCAATGCGTTCGGCCCGTTTGGCGCGGGACACATCCATTTCCAACAGGGCGCGGGTGGCGGCAACGGTTGAGAGACGCTCATCCCAGAAGACAAATGGAATGTCAGTTTTGTCGGCCATAGCTCGCACAAAGGCGCGGGTGGCTTGCACGCGGGGGCCTGCGGAGCCGTCCATGTTGGTTGGCAAACCGATAATGAAGGCAGCCACCTTTTCCTTCTCGGCAAACGCCAGCAAAACCTCGGCATCCTTGGTGAATTTTACCCTCTTGATCACCGGGCGGGGGCTGGCGAAGCGGCGTCCCAAATCTGACATCGACAGGCCAATGGTCTTGGTGCCAAGATCAAGCCCGGCTATCGCTTGGCTTGGCTGGAGCGTTGTTGCCAGTTCTTCAATTGTCAGGGTGGCCATGTCGTCTCTCAAATGTGAATTCTGTGTTCAACTGTTTTCTTGGCAGCCTTATGCCATATGTTATGTCAGCTAAACCCCTTTTATCACCCTCCTTATCATTGACCGAGGACATACAATGAAATTGACCTGGCTTGGACATGCCGCTTTCCGTTTGGAAACGGCCAAGGCAATCATTTTGATCGACCCGTTTTTGAGCTACAATCCCAGCTTCGCCGGGCAGGATTTGAAAGATGTCGCCAAGGGTGTCACCCACATCCTGCTCACCCATGGTCATGGTGACCACGTCGGCGATACGGTGGCGATTGCCAAGGACACGGGTGCAACCGTGCTGGCCAATGCTGATCTGGCTGCATGGCTTGGCTCCAAGGGCGTGCAGAAGATTGAAATGGGCAATACCGGCGGCACGGTTGATCTGGGTGGTTTCACGGCCACCTTTACCAATGCGCTGCATTCGTCTGCGCAAATCACCGAGGATGGTGTGTCGCACGCACTCGGCAATGCCAATGGCCTGAT
>CAJYRE010000601.1 GCA_913776675.1 Rhizobiaceae bacterium | reverse complement strand
GTGATTTTCATGGGGTCATCCAATCTTCAGCGATTCCGTTTGCCCATGATATGCGCTAGACAGGCCGCATGGCAAAGCGAGTCACCGGTCCTGAAATTGAAAAACTCATCCAGCTTCTGGCAAAAGTGCCGGGGCTTGGCCCCCGTTCGGCCCGCCGGGCGGCGCTGCATCTGATCAAGAAGCGCGAGCAATTGATGGGGCCGCTGGCGCAGGCCATGGGCGATGCCCATGCGAAAGTGAAAATCTGCTCCTGCTGCGGCAATGTTGATACCATCGACCCTTGCACCGTCTGCACCGATGACCGGCGTGATCAATCGATGATCATCGTGGTGGAAGATGTGTCGGATTTGTGGGCGTTGGAACGCTCTGGTGCCATGAATGTGGCCTATCATGTGTTGGGTGGTACGCTCTCGCCGCTGGACGGTGTGGGGCCGGATGATCTCAACATCAAAGGGTTGATTGATCGCGTGGCCAAGGGTGGCGTGCGTGAAATCATAATTGCTGTCAATGCCACGGTGGAAGGGCAAACCACAGCCCACTATATAACCGATCATCTGGCCGATCTGGGGGTGAAAATCACCCGTCTGGCCCATGGTGTGCCTGTCGGGGGCGAATTGGATTATCTGGATGAAGGCACGCTTTCGGCAGCGCTTCGCGCCCGTACGCTGATTTGATTTTGACGCATTTCTTTTTCAGGAGCGCTCGCATGGCTCGGTTTGTGGCAGTGGCACTGGCAGCATTTTCCCTTGTTTTCGGCGCAGATACTGCCCGTGCAGAACCCTCCAGAGCGCAGGTGGAAAGCCAGTTCAGAAGCTGGATCAGCCGCGATCTGTGGCCGCAGGCCCAGAAGGCGGGGATTTCCAAGGCGGTTTTTGATCAGGCCATGGCAGGTGTCAAACTCAACTGGTCTTTGCCGGACCTGATGCCGCCGGGCTTTCCAAAGCCCAAGGAACGTCCGCAAACACAGGCGGAGTTTTCCTCGCCGGGGCCTTATTTCAATGAGGCACGTATGCAGGCGCTTGCTGCCAGCGGCAGGGCTTTGGCCACGCAATATTCCGCCACGCTGAAAAAGATTGAAGCGCAATATGGTGTGCCAGGGCCGATTCTGCTGGCGCTATGGGGCCGTGAAACCGGCTATGGCCGCGCCAAGCTGCCCTATGAAGCCATCGATGTGCTGGCCACCAGCGCGTTCATGTCTACCCGCAAGGAGCTGTTCACTACAGAGCTGATGGATGCCTTGCGGATTTTGTCCAACAAGGATGTCAGCCCGGAGGCCATGGTCAGCTCCAGCGCAGGTGCGCTGGGCCAACCGCAATTCATGCCCTCCAGCTTCTTGAAATATGCTGTCGATGCCGATGGTGATGGCCATCGCAATATCTGGACCTCGGTGCCGGATAGTCTGGCGTCCATGGCCAATTTTCTGGCCCAGAAGGGCTGGCAGCGCGGGCGCGACTGGGGCTTTGAAGTGACAATTCCCGCCAATGTCTCCTGCGCGCAGGAAGGGCCTGATCTGGCAAAACCCATGTCAGCCTGGGCGGCCACGGGCATTCAGCGCATCGGCGGGAAAGCCTTCCCAAAGGCGGATCTATCGGCCTCGACCATGATGATGGTGCCGGCTGGCCGGCACGGGCCGGAATTTCTGGTGACGCCGAATTTCTACGTGATCAAGGAATATAACAATTCCGATCTCTATGCGCTGTTTATCGGTAATCTGGCCGACCGGATCGCCTATGGCTCTGGCGCGTTTTCGGCCACATGGGGCAATGTCGGGCATATGTTGCGCTCCGATGTGCAGGCCATGCAGAAAAATCTGGTGGCCAAGGGCTATGATGTTGGCAAAACCGACGGTTTGCCGGGCTATAAAACCCGCCGTTCCTTAGGACAATGGCAGGCCAAGACCGGCTTGGCTCCCACCTGCTATCCCGATGAAAGCCTTAAGGCAAAGTTGCGCTGATTTTCAAAATTACATAGCAGGCAATACAAAAATACCCTTCAAATGATCACGGTTTGAAGGGTGTTGCGCGTTTTGAAGAAAGCAAGATTTCCGCTTTCCCAATTCTGTGGGGGCGTTACCAGATTGCTGCAGATCAGGCTTGCGTCATCAAGGCCATGAACTGTCAAGGTGTCGCCCTTGCCGAAGTCAAACAGCGCGGGATCGGCAAGGGGCTGGGTGCGGCTATTTTTTGTCAAGCGACTACAATACATCAAAGATAATGAGGTCTATTTGAGAGTCTGTGACAGCGTCAGCCCGGTCGAAAATCCGTTGAAGGCTTTTGACCTTCTATAATGGCATCCGAGCCGCTTTAAACAGGTCAATCCACTTTTTTACGCAAATAAGATTGCATCAATAGCGCAGCAATATACTCTCCTTATTGGGGAATTAAAATTCTAGAAGCACTACCTTTGGTAGTATAAAGCCCGCAAGGGTTGTTTTTAGTGTATGCATTCTTTCGAATGGGGTCATGACTGCTATTTTAGGGGGCAAAAGGGGGCAAAATGAGAAACGGCACTCAACAGCGGCTTTTCAACTCCGTGTTTTTTCGTATCGCTCTCACTATGCTGATTTCATCGAGTGGCTCAGCTGGTTTTACACAGGATGTGAGTGCGCCGCCGAAGGGCGTCGATCCATTCTCTGAAAAATGCAGAAGTGTTATCGACGTTCCGATCACGCAACGTGATTCGCTGCCGACGATTGATGAATATGGAAAGGTTCGTCGGCGTCTGGTTGATCAAGCCGCGGCGGAAGCCATTGAGCAGGTCGTTGGAATGGCGATCGCATCAGACCGCGAGGTAAAGATGGCCTTGCATAACGAGGTCACTGACAGCCAGTACAGCGAGAAAATGTCTGGCGGCTCAGAGGGATTGGTTCGCACAAAGGTGGTCAAGGAAGAGGTCCTCAGTCAAGCGGAGGGGCGTTTCTTGTCCATGGCGTTCATTTTTTCCGTATGTATTCCGAAAAAACCGACAAAGCCAGCCGTT
Organism: Rhizobiaceae bacterium; assembly: GCA_913776675.1. Lineage (GTDB taxonomy): Bacteria > Pseudomonadota > Alphaproteobacteria > Rhizobiales > Rhizobiaceae > Allorhizobium. The sequence goes on along the minus strand of CAJYRE010000601.1, from coordinate 572 downwards.
CGGATCACCGCAACACCGGAGGCATTCTTTGACCCACTGAGCGGTGATCCGAAAGTCTGGTATTGGCAGAGCCGGACAGGCGAATTTGAGTTCTATGACAATGCGGGCTTTCACCCTGGGACGGGTGAACTTCTCAAACCCGTATCGCGTGAAGTGATCAATGTTTGGCGTCTGGAAGAAGCCAAGCGTAAAGCCGCAGCAGAGGATCGTGCTCGGCAACAAACAGAAATGCAGGAACAAGGCCGCAAGCAGGCACAACTGGCCGACCGATGCGACGAGTTGGCAGCCAATCCTTATGACAAACAACTTCCTCGTGGGGTCGTTGGAGTGGAATTCCTTATTTTGAAGCTCAATGCGACGGATGCAATAACAGCTTGCCGTGGTGCGGTTGCCAAAACCCCCGGTGAAGGCCGATTTTACTATCAACTCGGTCGAGCCCTACAGGCTCGTAAGGGAGGCACAAAAGAAGCTTTGCAGCTCTTCACCAAAGCAATTGAGCTTGGGCATGTTGCCGCCTACGACAACCTAGGCCATTTGATGAGCGGGCAGAAGGCGCAAAGCATGTTCGAGAG
>CAJYRE010000600.1 GCA_913776675.1 Rhizobiaceae bacterium | reverse complement strand
GCCCCATGCCACAGCCGGCCATTGGCCATGAGCCGGAAATAGCCTTTTTCGAAAAGAAGCTGAAAGAAAAGGGCCTGCATCCTTTCCCGTTGCCGATTGCCATTGATTATCATCAGGGCGGCAGTTGTATCCGCTGTCGCACCTGCGATGGCTTTGCCTGCAAGCTGGGTGCCAAGGGCGATGCAGAAGTGCGGCTCGTTAACCCGGCGCTTGCCAAATCCAAGGGCAGGATTGAGCTGATTACCGAAACCTTTGTGCATCGCCTGCTGACAGACCCAACCGGCAAGCGCGTGACCGGCGTGGAGCTGACCCATCAAGGTGAAAAGCAGGTGGTTGAGGCCGACCTTTTCGTCTCCAGTGCTGGTGCCATCAATTCGGCGGCCCTTCTTTTGCGTTCAGCCAATGATGCGCATAAGCGCGGCCTCGGTAACAACATGTCCGACCAGTTGGGCCGCAATTACATGGCCCACAACAACACAGCGATGATGGCGATATCGCCCTTCAAGAAGAACCGTGTGGTCTTTCAAAAGTCGATGGCCATCAATGATTTCTATCTCGCCAACAGTGAAAAGCCCTATCCGCTCGGCAATGTGCAAGGGCTTGGCAAATTGCAAGGTGGCATGCTGACGGCCAGTGCGGCCTGGGCACCGGAATGGCTGATGTCCACCTTTGCCGATCGCAGCGTGGATTGGTGGCTGATGTCGGAAGACCTGCCCGATCCGAACAATCGCGTCTCCGTTGATCCCGATGGGCGAATCCGTCTGAGTTATACGGCCAACAATCTGAAATCCCACAATGAACTGGTGAAGGTCTGGTCACGCATCATGCGTTCGCTCGGCTATCCGCTGATCATCACCAACAAGATGGATATCAAGGTGTCAATGCATCAATGTGGCACGGCCCGCTTTGGCAAGGTACCGGAAACATCGGTGCTGGATCCGCATTGCAAGGTCTGGGATGTCGATAATCTTTATGTGGTGGATGCGTCTTTCCTGCCGTCGTCCACGGCAGTCAATCCGTCGCTGACCATTGTGGCGCAGGCGCAGCGCACCGCCGAACATATTCTTGCCCGCTGGGGCGAAACCGTCATCACCAAGCCTGAGGCTTCGCCGACAGCGGTTTGAATCATCAACATTTCTGGGAGGAATCAACTATGTCCAACACGGCTACGGATTACGGCCGCCTGTTTGATCTCACGGGCCTCAAGGCTGTCGTCACAGGCGGCTCGCGCGGCATTGGCAAGGCCTTGGCGGAAGCGCTGGCTGCCCATGGCGCGGATGTCGCCATCGTGGTCCGCTCCACGCTCAGCCGCGCCGAAGAGGTGGCAAACACGATTAAGGCGCAAGGCCGTGACAGCTTTGCACTGCAAGCCGATGTGTCGGATGAGGCGGATGTCGAGCGCATGACACAGGCGGTCATGGATCGCTTCGGGCGCATCGATATCCTCATCAACAATGCCGGGATTGTGCTGCCAGCACCCGCCGAAGAATGCAGCCTTGACCAATGGCGGCAGACCATGGCCGTTAATCTCGATGGTGTGTTTCTGGTCTCCAAACATGTCGGGCGGCGGATGATTGCGCAAAAGAGCGGCTCGATCATCAATATTGGCTCGATGTCGGGCCGGATCGTCAACTGGCCGTTCCGTCATGCCGCCTATAACGTTTCCAAAGCGGGCGTGCATATGCTGACCAAGGCGCTGGCGACGGAATGGGCCGAGCATAATGTGCGCGTCAATGCCATTGCGCCCGGCTATATCCGCACCGAATTGACAGATGACGTGCTGCGCGAGCACCCCGATGTGGTGGCTAATTATTGGGAAAAGGGCGCGGTGCAAAATCGCATCGGATCGGTGGAAGAGTTGGCGGGTTCCGTTGTCTATCTCGCCAGCAATGCCGGATCCTTCACCACCGGCGAGGTGATTACCGTCGATGGTGGCTTGACGCTACGCTGATCCACAAAAATTCAAAAGGGAGGAAGACCATGACCGCACGAGGATATGGCGGACCATTGCGTTACGTGCAAGGGCCGGGCGTGATTGATGATATCGGGCTCTACATTGCGCCGCTGGCAAAGTCAGCGCTTATCGTGATCGATGCATTTTTCTGGGAAAGCTTGCGCCCCCGGGTGGAAGCGAATCTGACGGCTCACGGAGTCAAAAGCCATTTTGTCAAATTTGGCGGCGAGTCCTCAGACAAGGAAGTCGAACGCACTGTGGCCGAAGGCAAGACGGTGGAAGCGGGCGTGGTCATCGGTATCGGCGGCGGCAAGGCGCTGGATACCGCCAAAATTTCCGCGCTGTCTCTCGGTGCGCGCACCGCGACTGTTCCCACTATCGCTTCCACGGATTCCCCCACCAGTGCTCTGGGCGTGATCTATAGCGAGGATGGCGTCTATGATCGCGTTATTCGCTGCGGGCGCAATCCCGATGTCGTGCTGGTAGATAGTGACCTGATCATCAAAGCCCCGGTGCGTTTTCTCGTTTCCGGCATGGGTGATGCGCTCTCCACCTGGTATGAGGCGCGGTCGAATTTTGAGAGCCGCTCCAACAACTATATCGGTGACGGCTATGTGACTACGGCAGCAGGGGCAGCGATTGCCCGGCGCTGCCATGAGGTGCTGATGCGTGACGGTCGGGCCGCCTTTGCCGCCGCCCGCGACGGCAAGCTGACTCAGGCGGTGGAGAACATCATTGAGGCCAATACGCTGCTCAGTGGTCTGGGCTTTGAAAACTGCGGTGTTTCCGGTGCCCACGGCATTCACGATGCGTTAACCGTGCTGGAGCCGACACACCATTTTTTCCATGGTGAAAAGGTCGCTTTTGGCATTATCGGCCTGCTGGTGCTGGAAAATCGTCCCTTGGAGGAGATCCATGAGGCCATCGATTTTTGCCAGGATATCGGTTTGCCAACGACGCTTGCCGATCTTGGTCTCGAAAATGTGACCCCGGAAGAGTTGTTCAAAGTTGGGGAGATAGCGCTTGATCCCAAAAGCGTCATTCATTCTGTGCCGGTGACATTGACGCCGACTTTGATTGCAGATTCGATCTGGGCGGCAAGTGTGCTTTCTGCCCGGAGAAAGCGAGGTTAGGCTAGGAACGGCTCTGTTGCAAAAATTCCAGCTGGCACTGAAAGTCCCTCGTCCTCTGCTGTCAAGCAGCCTGATCTTCGAGAT
>CAJYRE010000599.1 GCA_913776675.1 Rhizobiaceae bacterium | reverse complement strand
CAAGCCCATCCAAACGCACCAGCCGCCGCGCATGTTCAAGAGCCGGATAATTGCCATCAACAATCGCAATTTCATCACCATGCCCCATGGCCCGCAGGGTGGCGAGAAGTTCGGGGTTAAGAATGGGGTTAAGACCCTTCAGCATTACACAAGCTCCTTGAACAAAACATTCTGATCCAAAAGATAGCGGGAAAACAGCGGCAGGCTGGCACCACCAACCGAACGCGCCTGATGTCCCACAACCCCTTCCACAATCTCGGGCATCAACACGCCCTGAAGATCGAGTTCACGCGCGGCATCACGGGTGGCCGCCACCAGCCGCTGCCGTACCCAATCCGGAAAGCCGCCGTCAATCACCGCCGCCGAAAAATCGATCAGCGATGCAGACGCCACAATGGCCTGCGCAAGAGCCGCGGCTGAATCCCGAATCCAGATTTCCAGCGGTTCGCCATAATCCACCCAGTCATTCGGGGAATACCACAGCGCGCGCGGATCATGCCCATAATCACGCAGCAGGTTCTCCAGCACGAAAATCGAGGCAATTTTCAGCAATTGCACCGTCTTGCCATCACGCCTTTGCACCGGAAGCGGACCAACAGAACCCGCCGTACCGGAGCGGCCGGAAAACAGTGATGAATTGATAACAATACCGCCACCGATAAAAGAACCAACATAAAAATAAACAAAATCAGGATATTGCGGACCCACTCCAAACACCAGCTCGGCAGCACAGGCCGAGGTGGCATCGTTTTGCAAAAATACCGGATAGGATAACCGGGCAACGGCTTGCGCATGCAAATCCACAGTGCGCCAGATGTCCATATCCTGACTGGGGGCACCGGTTTCCTCGGCCCAACTCCACAACTCGAACGGTGCCGCAATGCCAACACCGGCAATGCGCTCCCGCTCGGAAACGGTGAGACGTGCCTCAATCCGGGCAATGCCATCGACAATGAAATCCAGCAGCGGTGCAGGCATCGGATAAGGATAGGTCAAGCGCACTTCATGGCGAATTTCGCCGACAAAATCCATCAGCACCAGATTGGCACTGCGACGACCGATCTTGACGCCAAAGGAATAAACCGAATCAGGATTGAGCCGCATCGGCACCGAAGGCTGGCCCACCCGACCGCGCACGGGCTCGCCCCGCATCAATAGGCCTTCACGCTCCAGAATCCGCATGATAACCGTGACGGTTTGGGCGGAAAGCCCGCTGCGGCGGGCAATTTCTGCCTTGGACAAACTGCCGTGACGCCGCACAAGCGACATCACCAGCCGCTCGTTATAGGCACGCACGCCAACCTGATTGGCCCCGCCACTCGTCTCGAGGATCGCGGCAGGCTGAGCCTCGCTCGCATGTATCCCCTCTGCCATTGTCATTCCTCCCAACCCTCTGTTTTCCAAGGGTTTGCTTTTTCCATGATTGCCACCCGTGCCGGGTTGGCACGCGCTCCTCCGCTTTGGCGACAACTTCCTTAGCATGGCACAAGAAATTAATAATTCAATTCGATTTATTTATTGACAGCCCTTTCGTTTAGTGGTTTTTTTGCAACTGGAAGCATGGAAGGCCAAAAAGCGGCTGGGCCATGTGAACCGAACCGCCCTGAGGAGGGCGCGTTCATTTCAATCCTTGGGAGGATTCCTTATGAAGACCAATTTGATCGGTGCCACACTTGGTGCCCTGGCTCTCGGCGTTGTTTTCTCGTCTGGCGCACATGCCGCTGGCGTTTCGGCTTGCTTGATCACCAAGACCGACACAAACCCGTTTTTCGTCAAGATGAAGGAAGGCGCGACAGCCAAGGCCAAGGAACTTGGTGTGACGTTGAAGTCCTATGCAGGCAAGATTGACGGCGACAGCGAAAGCCAGGTTGCAGCCATTGAAACCTGCATTGCCGACGGCGCAAAGGGTATTCTGATCACAGCTTCCGACACCAAGGGCATTGTGCCAGCCGTCAAGGAAGCCCGCGATGCTGGCCTTCTCGTGATCGCTCTCGACACGCCGCTCGATCCTATTGATGCGGCTGACGCAACCTTTGCAACCGATAACCTGCTGGCGGGCAAGTTGATTGGTCAGTGGGCGGCTGCAACGCTTGGCGATAAGGCCAAGGATGCCAAGGTGGCCTTCCTCGACCTCACCCCTGCCCAGCCATCGGTTGACGTTATGCGCGACCAGGGCTTCATGATTGGCTTCGGCATCGACCCGAAGGATCCAACCAAGATTGGCGATGAAACCGACCCACGTATTGTTGGTCACGACATCACCAACGGCAATGAAGAAGGTGGCCGTACGGCCATGGAAAACCTGCTTCAGAAAAACCCGAACATCAATGTTGTTCACACCATCAACGAACCTGCTGCGGCTGGCGCTTATGAAGCTCTGAAGGCTGTTGGCAAGGAAAAGAACGTTCTGATCGTGTCTGTTGACGGTGGCTGCCCCGGCGTGAAAAACGTCAAGGACGGCGTGATCGGCGCAACATCGCAGCAGTACCCGCTGATGATGGCAGCTCTCGGCATCGAAGCCATCAAGAAGTTTGCTGACACCGGCGAAAAGCCAAAGCCAACGGCTGGCAAGAACTTCTTTGACACTGGCGTTTCGCTCGTCACGGACAAGCCTGCCAAGGGCGTTCCATCGATTGACGTGGCTGAAGGCACCAAGAAGTGCTGGGGCTAAGACCTTACACATCAGTATGAACACGGAAGGGCGGCTTTGAGCCGCCTTTCTCACACCATGTCGATGCAACCTAAAAAATTTGTCGACATTCTGGATTGAGTAAACAAACTCTTAAATGCCGATGGCCGCCGCAGGCAATTGTTGCAGCAGGCTGGCCCGGCCCTCATACCTCGACAGAGGCCGACGGGAGGAAAACCGATGAGCGAGCCGAAAGCCGCCACCAAACCCCATCTTGAATACGAAAATGTGCTGTCTGGCAGTTCGAAACAGATCGCCCAGTTCGATACTCATGACAAAACCCCTTTGCAGAAATTCCAGCATTTTCTGCATTCCAGCCCCGCCGCCGTACCCTTGATCGTGTTGATCCTGTCGGTGGCTATTTTTGGTGCCGTGTTGGGCAGCAAATTCTTCTCACCCTTTGCACTGACCCTGATTTTTCAGCAGGTTGCCATTACCGGCATCGTCGGCGCGGCCCAGACCCTGGTGATTCTCACCGCCGGTATCGATCTTTCTGTCGGTGCCATCATGGTGCTGTCATCGGTCATCATGGGACAGCTTGCCGTGCATCATGGCGTGCCTGGTCCGCTGGCCGTACTCTGTGGTTTTGCCGTGGGTGGTATCTGCGGTTATATCAACGGCTTCCTCGTGGCACGCATCAAGCTGCCACCTTTCATTGTGACGCTGGGCATGTGGCAGATCGTTCTGGCATCGAACTTCCTGTATTCAGCCAATGAGACCATCCGTTCGCAGGATCTCGTTACCAGCGCGCCTATTTTGCAATATTTCGGCGAGAGTATCCGGTTTGGCGGTGCGGTTCTGACCTATGGTGTGATTGCGCTGGGCGTGCTTGTGGCGATCATGTGGTATGTGCTGAACAACACGGCCTGGGGTCGCCATCTCTATGCTGTGGGCGATGATCCGGATGCAGCAGAACTGGCTGGTGTCAACGTCAAGCGCATGCTGATCTCGGTTTACACCCTCTCTGGCCTGATCTGTGCGCTGGCTGGCTGGGCAATGATTGGTCGTATCGGCTCGGTGTCGCCAACAGCAGGCCAGTTTGCCAATATTGAATCCATCACAGCCGTGGTGATTGGCGGCATGTCGCTGTTTGGCGGACGTGGTTCCATTCTCGGCATGCTGTTCGGTGCGTTGATTGTTGGCGTGTTCCAGCTCGGTTTGCGTATGGCCGGTACCGACCCACAATGGACCTATATGCTGATTGGCGTGCTGATTATTGCCGCCGTCGCAATTGACCAATGGATCAGAAAGGTAGCAGGCTAATGGCACAAGAACCCATTCTCACAGCCCGCGGTCTCGTCAAGCGCTATGGCCGGGTGACAGCTCTCGACAATGCTGATTTCGATCTCTATCCGGGCGAAATTCTGGCGGTCATCGGCGATAACGGCGCGGGTAAATCATCCTTAATCAAGGCGATTTCCGGGGCTGTGATCCCGGATGAAGGCGAGATCAAGCTGGAAGGCAAGACCATCAACTTCCGTTCGCCAATTGCAGCGCGGGAAGCCGGGATTGAAACCGTTTATCAGAACCTTGCCCTGTCTCCGGCCCTCTCCATTGCCGATAACATGTTTCTGGGCCGCGAAATCCGCAAGCCTGGCATCATGGGCAGCCTTTTCCGGGCGCTGGACAAGCCAGCCATGGAAAAATTCGCCCGCGACAAGCTCTCCGAGCTGGGATTGATGACCATTCAGAACATCAATCAGGCTGTGGAAACTCTCTCGGGTGGTCAGCGTCAGGGTGTTGCCGTGGCGCGCGCCGCAGCCTTTGGCTCGAAAGTGGTTATTCTTGATGAACCAACGGCAGCCCTTGGTGTTAAGGAAAGCCGCCGTGTGCTGGAGCTTATTCAG
>CAJYRE010000598.1 GCA_913776675.1 Rhizobiaceae bacterium | reverse complement strand
GGGCAACCTTGCCCGCAAAAAACACACCGGAAAGCAGCACCCCCACCAGAACACCCTTGGAAAGATCGTGGGTAGCGACCACGGTCACAACTGTTGCCAGCATCACCAGAGATGACGAGGGTGGATTCTTGCGCAGATCAACAATCGAACGCCAGGAAAACGTGCCGATCGAGACCATGATCATGATCGCCACCAGAGCAGCCATCGGCACAACACGCAAAATATCATCCAGCACGAGCAACAGAACCAGCAGAAATGCGCCGGCCACGAAGGTGGAAAGCCGACCCCGCCCGCCAGAACTGACATTGATAACCGATTGACCAATCATGGCGCAGCCAGCCATGCCACCAAACAGGCCAGATGCAAGATTGCTGATGCCCTGTCCAATGCATTCCTGACTTTTATTGCTGGTCGTGTCCGTCATTTCATCAACGATTTGCGCTGTCAGCAAGGACTCGAGCAAGCCAACCGCCGCCAGTGCAATGGAATAGGGAAAGATGATCTGCAATGTCTCGAACGTCAGCGGCACTTGCGGCCATGCAAACAGCGGCAGGCTGGAGGGCAGTTCTCCGAGATCACTGACACTGCGTACATCAAGACCAAACCACCACGTGGCTGTTGTCAGCACGGCAATGGCCACCAGAGGCGATGGAACAAGCCGGGTGATGCGCGGAAACAGATAGATAATAGCCAGCGCAAGAGCAATCATGATATATGTGGAGGCGGGACGCCCCAGAAGTTCAGGCAATTGCGCCATAAAAATCAGGATGGCCAAGGCATTGACAAAGCCAGTCATCACAGAGCGCGACACAAACCGCATCAGCCGCCCCAGCTTGAGAAACCCGGCCAGAATCTGCAACAAGCCCATCAACAGTGTGGCGGCAAACAGATATTGAATGCCGTGGTCTCGGACCAGACCGCCAATCAGCACGGCGGTGGCCGCCGTTGCCGCCGAGATCATTCCCGGACGTCCGCCGCAGATGGCAGAAACACAGGCAATGATCACCGAGGCAAACAAGCCAATCTTGGGATCAACCCCGGCAATCACCGAAAACCCGATGGCTTCAGGGATGAGAGCAAGAGCAACAACAAGGCCTGCCAGAATATCGGCACGGATATTGGAAAACCAGTCACGCTGGTATCGTTTTACAATGTTCATGATTTTTTTTCACAAAGGTTCAGCGCTGACCGCAAAGCGGTCCAACATTTTTCACGGATGTTGTGCGTTGTCTGGCGGATCGGCGGCCAGAATAGCCACCCGGAATTTCACCGGGTCCGGGGCGAATACCTTTGTTGTAAACGCACGGGCCCAAAAATCAAGCCCACCGCAAACGGGTATTCTGATCAGAATGCAGCTACTTTGCCTCTGGCCGATTTTGCCAGACGTGCCGGATCAAAATAGGCTGGCTCAACAATCGGTTTATGCCCGGTGATCAAATCGGCAATCAGGTGCCCGGCTCCCGGACCGATCCCAAAGCCGTGGCCGCTGAAACCCGCCGCCAGAATAAAGCCGGGAAGCTGCTGTATCTCGCCAATCGCAGGCACACCATCGGGTGTGCTATCGATGTATCCGGCCCAACGGGCCGCAATTTTAACCGATGCCAATGCGGGAAGAAGCTCCACGGCCCGACGGTAGGTTTCCTCAATCAAGGCCATATCCGGCGTGGGGTCCAGAACCCGGCGGCGTTCCATAGGCGTTGGCCGGTCCAGCGCCCATTTGGCCAGCGTTTCATGGCCGCTGCGCAGGCCTTCAAGCCCGCCCAGCTTGATGCTTTTCCAACGTCTTTGAAACATGGGCAGAAATGAAGAACCAAACCGCAATTGCTGCAAGGTGGGATCAACACTGGCATGTCCACTGATGGCCAGCGTGTAACCACCATTCCCACGTTGCGTGACAGAGACGCGCGCCGTATGCAATGCGCTGGGGAGAGAATGGGCCCCCGGTTCCACGGCAAGAATGGAGGAACGCGCACTGGTTTGCGGAAAACGAATGCCCAATTGATGACAAAAGGACGAAGCCCAGGCTCCTCCGGACATCACCACGATTTTTGTACGAATCGTGCCTTTTTCTGTCACCACGGCACTGACACGCCCACCTTCGGTTTCCAGCCCCCGTGCTGCACATTGCTGCACAACCGTGCCACCAAATTTCATGACACCGCGCGCAATCACCGGGGCTGCCCTTTGCGTATCAGCAATGCCATCCGACGGTGAAAAAACGCCACCCAGCCATTGTTTCCCCGTGGCTCGTCCACGTTCGGCTGCTTCCCGCGCTGACAGCATATGGGTTGTAACCCCTTGAGTTTTGGCAAAATCACGCCATTTGGCCCAGCCCGCAATTTCGGCTTCATCATTGCTCAAATACAAAAGACCAGATCGTTGAAAGCCGACACTCTCACCAATCTCTTCGGCAAACCGCTCCCAAAGATCCAGACTTTTGGTGGACAGCGGCAATTCACGCGCATCGCGGTTTTGCTGGCGGCACCAACCCCAGTTGCGACTGGATTGCTCTGCGCCAATCATCCCCTTTTCCAGCAGCACAACATTCACGCCACGCTTTGCCAGATAATAGGCCGTTGAGGTGCCAACAATACCACCGCCAATCACCACGACATCGGCCGCCGACGGCAGCGTGGCAGCAGTTTCGATCCGCAAAAGGGGAACACGCATGCAAAAACTCCTTTGATCTGCGCGGATGTTACCAATTCCCGGCAAAGAAAAACGTTGCAATTGCACAATATTCAGCATTTCATTCTGTTTATCTGCGCGCAAAAACAACCGTTAGAAAGCTGAATTTGGTTGTATTTCTGCGTGTAGACGCAAGTCACGAACCTTATCGTTTGCGAAATTGCGCATAATATGCTGCCATAACGTTCCAAGGCCCGGATCAACAAGGAATGAAACCGCGTGAAGCTCGACCGGATCGACATCAAAATTCTCTATGAATTGCAAAAAAATGGCCGCATCACAAATGTGGAACTGGCCGAACTGGTCAATCTATCGCCCAGCCCCTGCCTGATGCGGGTCAAAAAACTGCAATCCGAGGGCTATATCAGCGGCTATTCCGCCCAGATCAATGTGGGCAAACTGGGCCAAACCCTGACCGTTTTTACGGAAATCACCCTCAAGAATCACCGCCAGATCGATTTTGCCCGCTTTTTGGCCGCGGTCGAAAAGGTGGAACAAGTCATTGAATGCCATCTCGTTTCCGGTGGCTATGACTATATGCTGAAATTTGTCACATCCGGCATTGGCGAATACCAGACCATCATGGAACGGCTGACCGACATGGACATCGGCATCGATAAATATTTCAGCTTCGTGGTGCTGAAATCCCCCATCGTCAAACCCCACATGCCGCTGACCAGCCTGTTTCCAATGTAAAGCTGCGAGACGCGCCAAAAGCGCCCCGCAGCGGCGTACTGTCAAGCCAGACCACCCATATGGAAGGTCTTCATTTCCAGATATTCTTCAATGCCCACCTGCGCCCCTTCGCGCCCAAGCCCAGATTGCTTCACACCGCCAAAGGGTGCAACCTCGGTGGAAATCGCGCCCGTGTTCAGCCCGATCATGCCGGCTTCCAGCGCCTCACCCACACGCCATGACCGTTTCAGGCTTTGTGTATAGAAATAGGCCGCCAAGCCAAAAGGCGTGGAATTGGCCAGTTCAATCGCTTCTTCCTCGGTTTCAAATTTAAACAGCGGAGCAACCGGGCCAAAGGTTTCTTCATTGGCCAGCAGCATCTCCTTGGTGGCCCCGGTCAGCACCACAGGCGTGGCATATTGTGGACCCTGCGGCATATTGGCAATGTTGCTGGCAATGGAAGCGCCCTTGGCAACCGCATCATTCACATGCTGCTGAATTTTATGGATGGCAGCCGTATTGATCATCGGGCCAATGGTCACGCCGGCCTCTGTGCCGGGGCCAACTTTCATGGCATTGACACGGGCAACCAGTTTTTCGGCAAAAGCATCATAGACACCAGCCTGCACCAAAATCCGGTTGGCGCAAACGCAGGTCTGACCACCATTGCGGAATTTTGACACAACCGCTCCCTCAACCGCCAGATCAAGATCAGCATCATCAAACACGATAAACGGCGCATTGCCACCCAGTTCAAGACTGAGTTTCTTGATCGTATCGGCAGAGCCGCGCATCAGCAGCGCACCAACGCGAGTAGAGCCGGTAAACGAGATTTTCCGAACAATATCGCTGGCCATCAGTGTGTTGCCAATCTCTGTTGGCATGCCGGTGACGATGTTGATAACACCTGCGGGAATCCCGGCACGCTCAGCCAGCACGCCCATGGCAAGGGCAGAATAGGGCGTGAAATCCGATGGCTTGATCACCACCGTACAGCCCGCAGCCAGTGCAGGCGCAACCTTGCGGGTAATCATCGCATTGGGGAAGTTCCATGGCGTAATGATACCGCACACGCCAACAGGCTGTTTCAGCACAAGAATA
>CAJYRE010000597.1 GCA_913776675.1 Rhizobiaceae bacterium | reverse complement strand
GTGGCTGCACCAACTGGAAAATAGCGTCTGCAATCTGCTCAATGTCTGCTTCGGCATTGACAACGCGGCAGCGACGCGGCTCCGCATGTGCAATGGCCAAAAAAGCATCGCGGCGGCGCTCATGCGTGGCAAGTTCTTCCTTTTCAAATCGGTCCGGCGTGTTTTCACCAGCGTCCCCTGCCCGTCTTTGCGCACGGGCAAGGCCTACCTTGGCAGGCAAATCCAGAATCACGGTTAAATCCGGCACCACACCGTTCACAGCCAACCGCTGCAATCTCTCAATAAACGCTGTATCAAGATTGCCTGTTGCGCCCTGATACACGCGGGATGAATCCATAAACCGATCGCACAGAACAATCTCACCCCGCTGCAAGGCAGGACGCACGCGGGTTTCCACATGATCATTGCGGGCTGCAGCAAAAAGAATGGCTTCCATTTCCACGCCAAAAGGCTCAGCCGCGCCCGAGAGCAGCACATGGCGCAAGGCTTCCGCCGCAGGCGAGCCGCCAGGCTCACGGGTTATCATCACCGCCAGCCCCAAAGCATTCAGCCGTGCTTGCAAAAGCCGGATCTGGGTTGACTTGCCAGCCCCCTCACCGCCCTCAAAGGTGATAAACAATCCACGACCCAACGCCACACTACATGCTTTCTGTTTCATCCGTCTTCGGATGTCAGGTTTTACTGAAAATCTGTCGCGGTGAATTAGGGTTCACTGCGACGCTGTAACACTTTTAATCTTCTGCATAATTTTAACCTTAAATCGATTCCGATTTAAGGAATTATGCAGTAGCGCTGTTTATCGCAAGGCATGCGGATGGGAAACCTTTTAAGACACAAACAATGACGTCAGCATCTTAAATCCATGAAAACAGCAATTCTACAACAGCATCGCGCACTCTTTTCAGCAAAGGGCCAAGCTGCGATGCTTCCACGGCCTTCAACGGCAAATCTCGCAATTCCTTATCGCCCAGCATCACATGCAGCCGCGCCACTTCCTGATCGACCGCAATGGGCGGGCGCAGGGGCCAATGATACACAAGCTTGGCTGTCAGGCGAGTTTCTGCATCTTTAGGGATATACACATCCACCGCCTGCGGCGAAACCAGCGTGATCTCGCCGGGCTGGCCACCATAGACGCTGGCTTTGCCAACGGTTTGACCTGCCTCGAAAAGACGGCGTTTCTCAAAAGCAGAAAAACCCCAGGCAAAGGCCTTGGCAGCATCCTCCTGCCGGGTCTTTTCCGTAGCGCTTCCCGCCAGTGCCAGATACAGGCGAACACCATTTTGCTCCGCCGATGCGACAATCGAATAGCCTTCTCCTTCAGCAAAACCAGCCACCAGACCATCAACACCCGGCACCTGCCCCAAAAGCGGATTGCGATTGCGTTGGGTAATACGGTTCCATTCAAACTCAGGCTTGGCATAAAGCTTGTAGAAATCGGGATAGGTACTTTTGATGTGTTCAGCAAGCGTGATCAGATCCCGAACACTCACCTTGTTATCGGGATTGGGCAGGCCGGTGGCATTGGCAAAATGGCTATCTTTCAAGCCCAAGACCACGGCGCGCTCATTCATTAATTTGACGAAATTCTCTTCTGAACCAGCCATGCCCTCTGCCAGAATGAGGCAGGCATCATTGGCCATCTGCACCATGACGCCATTCAGCAGCGCTTCAACCGGAACACGCGAACGCACCGCAGCAAACATGGCAGCCGTGCGCGAGGGCGCACCACCGGTTCGCCAAGCATATTCCGAAACCGGAAATTCTTGTGTCAACGTGAGCTTGCCCGTTTTCAGGGCATCCAGCACCACCTCAACCGTCATCAATTTGGCAAGGGATGCTGAGGTAAAGGGCGCAGATATATTTTTCTCAAAAAGAACACTGCCCGTTTCTTCTTCCACCAGAAGAACCTGCTTGGCTTCGGTGGAAAATCCGGTTGCTTCTGTTTGAGCCAAGGCCCGCTCAGGATCTTGAAAAGCTGCCAGCACAACAAGCAAAGCAACGCGCAACCACGCTTTTGCAGATGTTCTTCTTATGGGCAATTCCGGCTGCATTGCCACCTCTTGCAACAAAAATCCTGTGCAGGAAAACGACAACCGCCACCCTTGGCACATCACAGTCCGTGAACAGAATCACCCGGACCATGCATCGTTATGGTTAAGGATTGGCGGCCATTTCGTCCACCCTGATCAAGCGGCTCGTTCAGGTTCCAACCGGTGCAGGACCAACGATCCAACCTGGCGGCAGCCCATTGGACTGTGGTGCCGCGTGCTTCACAGGAGACTGTCTGATAGGCTTGGGGGCATAGGCCGCAGCAGGAACAGGCTCACTGCGCGCCATCGAAACAGCAGGTGTGTGCGAACGCTGCTGTACAGGTGCCACATTTGCTGTTGCTCTTGGAGCGGATGCAACGGGACGCAGGGCTGGCATTGGCGCAGCCTCCATCGTGCGTGGCACGCTGGCCACTTGCGGCGCAGCAGAAGGCTTGCTGTAGGCCGTGGTGGCAGATGGTGCAGCAGACGGCTTGGATGTCTTTTGCGCAGGCTGGGACGATTCTGTCGGACCGGCAAACCGTCCAAAGAAGTTTTGCAACGGCGAATTGGAAGCCACCATCACACCACTTGCAATCTGGCCACCGCCCATCGGATCAACACCGGGACCACGCTGACCTTTCCGCACATAAGATGCCATCAAATATGGCATATCATGACCGCTCATATCAGCCGGACCAACATATTTAACTCGCACATGCGCGGTACCCCGACCTTTGACATCGAGCAGTTCTGCGGCCTTGTCAGAG
>CAJYRE010000596.1 GCA_913776675.1 Rhizobiaceae bacterium | reverse complement strand
AAAATGAGCGCGGCAAACAGCCGTGGAATATTAAGCCGGAATTGCGCTTCGAGCAGACGAAATGCCAGACCCGACCCGGCCCCGGCAGAGCCAGCCGCAAACTCCGCCACCACGGCGGCAATCAGCGCCAGCCCGCCGCCGATGCGAAGGCCGGTCATGAAATAGGGAAGGGAAGCGGGCAGTTTCAGATAAATCAGCGTTTGCCAGCGCGATGCGCCATAGAGATCAAACAGGTTGAGCAGATTGTGATCAACGCTTTTCAGCCCCTGCACCATGTTGGACAAAATCGGGAAAAACGCCACCAGAAAGGCGCAGATCAACAGCGCCGCCTGCGTGGTGGGCGCATAGATCAGGATCAGCGGCGAGATGGCGACAATCGGCGTTACCTGCAAAATCACGGCTATCGGGTAAAAGGCCAGCTCAACCCAGCGCGATTGCACCAGAAAAATCGCAAGCCCTCCGCCGCCAATCAGCGCCAAGGCCAACGACATCAAGGTGATTTGCGTGGTCACCCACAGGGCCGGGCCAAGCGTGCCCCAATCATTGTAGAGCGAGTTGGCCACAGCAATGGGACCGGGCAGAATATATTGCGGCACCTCGGAGACGACCACGCCGATGTGCCAGATGAGAACGAGAACAACGACGACGGCGACGGGTATGATCACCCGCAGCAGGGTTTCCCGATAGCGATGCAGAGGTTTTGCGCTCATCAGTGCTCCTCCCCGCCCATGGCAATCAACAGGGCATTTGAGGTTTTCTCGCAGGCCAAACGGTATTCTTCCGAGGTGCGGTAATGGGCATCACGTTCAAGGCTGGTGACAAGCGGAAAATCCGCATCCACCCGCCCGGGCCGTGCCTTCATCACCACAATGCGGTTGGAGAGATAGGCGGCCTCAAACACTGAATGGGTGACAAAAATCACCGTGATGCCTTTGTCCTTCCACAGGCGCAGCACATCGTCATTGAGCTTTTGCCGGGTGATTTCATCCAGTGCCGCAAAAGGCTCATCCATCAACAGCAGTTTGGGTCTGGTCACCAGCGCACGGGCAATGGAAACCCGCATTTTCATGCCGCCGGATAGCTCACGTGGGTAAGCGTCGGTGAAGTCTTTCAGCCCCACAGTCTCCAGCGCTTCGATGATCTGCGGCCTGGCATCGGCTTTGGAAACCCCGCGCAGCCGCAGCGGCAGGTAAACATTGCCCAGCACCGTTTGCCATGGCAGCAAGGTGGGTTCCTGAAACACAAAGCTGATATCGCCATCGGGCAGGCCCTTGGCATTGATGCGCGAACTTGGCCAATCAATCGTGCCGCTGGTGGTGTCGCCAAGGCCAGCAATGATCCGCAACGCGGTGTATTTGCCGCAGCCGGAGGGGCCAAGCAGGCTGACAAATTCCCCCGGCTCGACAGTGAGCGACATGTTGGAGAGTGCCACCGTGCCGGAGGAGAATGTTTTGGAAACGCCAGACATGGTGACCAGCGGGCGTTTGCGGTTTGTGTTTTCTATGGGGAAGTGGGTTTCAGAGGTTTGCATGGCTGGGTTTACCCCTCTCTGTCTTGCCAGACATCTCCCCCTCAAGGGGGGCGATCTGCGAGGAGTGCCGTTTGAATCCCATCATTTTTTCCCAGAATTGTCGTTGATAGCCTGTCGGTTTAAAGTCGTTAGTTGACCACGAATCGATCTCCCCCCTTGAGGGGGAGATGCCCGGCAGGGCAGAGGGGGGTACCACCACCATTTCGACTATTTCTTCAGCTTCAACCCCACGCCCTTGCAGACAAACTTGGTGGTATAGGCCTTTTTATAATCCAGCTTGGCATCGACCACGCCAATCGATACCATTTCATCGAAGAATTTCTTGTAATGGTCATCGGTCATGCAGCCGATGCCTTTTTCAAGGCTGCTGCCGGAATCGACGATGCCATATTCCTTCATTTTCTCAATCGAGAAAGCGATCTGGCCATCGGTCATTTCCGGATTGTCTTTTTTAATCAGATCGTTGGCGGCCTTGTTGTCGCCGTAGAGATAAGTGTACCAGCCCTCAGCCGAGGCATCGATAAAGCGCTGCACCACATCCGGCTTCTTGTCGATCATGGCTTGCGTGGTGGTGATCATGGTGGAATAGGGGCTGTAGCCATTATCGGCCAGCAAGAAGAGTTTTGGTTTGAAACCGCTCTGCTTTTCCACCTCATAGGGCTCAGATGTAATGTAACCCTGCTGGGCCGATTTCTTGTTGGCAATGAACGGCGCAGGGTTGAAGGTATAGGGCTTGTATTGCGCGTCCTTGAAGCCGGGGAAATTCTTCTTCATCCACTCAAAATAGGTGGTGTAGCCTTCTTTGCCCATGAAAATGGTGTCGAGCTTGGCCAGATCGGCAAATTTCTCAATGCCCTGATCGGGATGCGCCAGCAGCACCTGCGGGTCTTTCTGGAACATGGCGGCCACATCCACCAGCGGAATGCCCTGCTTGACGGCATCCATTTCACCCAGCGGGCTGCCCATGTAAAAATCCACCTTGCCAGCAATCAGCAGGGCCTGATTGGCGGCATTGGGGCCACCTTGCACAATCTTCACGTCGAGGCCGTATTTCTTGTAGGTTCCATCGGCGACGGCCTGATAAAACCCGCCATGCTCGGCCTGCGCCAGCCAATTGGTGCCATAGCTCACCTGATCCAAAGCAAGGGCCGGGCTTACGATGCCA
>CAJYRE010000595.1 GCA_913776675.1 Rhizobiaceae bacterium | reverse complement strand
AGGCTATCCCATCTCCGTGGAAGAAATGGGCGAACGCTTTGCCGGCATGACCTGGAAAAACATTCTGCTGACCATCGAAAAAGAAGTGGACATTCCGCTCTCTGCCAGCCTGATTGACAAATCCGAGATACTGCTGGATCAACGGCTGGCCCGCGAAGTGAAGATGATCGAAGGCGTGGTGTTTGCCCTGTCGCGCTTAGCTGGGCCACGCTGCATCTGCTCCAATTCCTCCTCGGATCGGCTGGAGATGATGCTGACCAAGGTGGGCCTGAAAGAAGCCTTTGCACCGCACATCTATTCGGCCAAGGATCTGGGCGCAGAACGGGTCAAGCCAAAGCCGGACATCTATCTGCATGGGGCAGCCCAGTTTAATGTTGATCCGAAAAAATGCCTGGTGGTGGAAGACAGTGTGCATGGCGTGGAAGCAGGCCGCGCCGCTGGCATGCGCGTCATCGGCTTTACGGGTGCCTCACACACCTACCCCTCGCATGCCGACCGGCTGACCGATGCAGGAGCCGAAACCGTGATTTCGCGTATGATGGACCTGCCCGCCGTGGTCGCCGCCATGGCCGAATGGCAAGGGGCGTTTTAGAGCATTTTCAGGAAAAGTGTGTCGCGGTTTTCCGTCCGAAAATGCGTGAAAACAAAGAGTGAGAGAATTTCAGCGTTTCCGAGAAACACTGAAATTCTCTAAGGTCTGTGGACAGTCAGGCGTCAGATCACTCCTGGCGCTGGGGCAAGCGAACGCACAGCGCCTGTGGCAGAATGCGAATGCGGAAGGCATGATCCATCGCCTGTGCGGGTGCTACCCGTTCTCCATCCGCCTCAAGAGACATCAACCGTTGGATCGGCTCGATCTCGATCACCTGGCCTTGGCCATGATGAATATGGGTGTGCTTGATGTGGCGGCCGGTGATAAAGGCAACAAATGTTGCCAGATTGCCGAGCGGCCCGCGATGCACGGCACAGACGGCGTTCAATTTCGCATCCAGCACATCCGCATCCGGTGAAACCCGAATTCCGGCCCCAAACCAGCCGCCATTGGCCACCGCGGCCACCAGAACCGAACCCGAATAGAGCGTCTTGCCATCGATGCGCAGGCGCAGACCATGGCCCCGGTGCCGCAGGATATGCTGGAGAGATACCCATCGGTAGCGCAGACTGTGCGGCAAACGGGCGTTTGCGCGGCCCGCCTCAAGAGCCGAGACAATCGCAGCAGACACACCTGCACTGGCAACATTGATAAAATAGCGCAGGTACTGCCAAGGCGCATCCTCACCCCCATTCATGGGCCGCATTTGCAATTGGCCCACATCAATCTGGCATGGCGGCGCGGTGGCAATGGTCTGTAGCTGGGCCAAAACATCGGCGGGGAAGCGGAAATTGCGTGAAAAATCCGATCCCGTCCCGCCGGGCAAAAAGGCAAACGGTGTTTGCGGATAGGCAGAGCTGAGAAGACCGTCCGCCACCTGCCCCACTGTGCCATCGCCGCCGATGGCCAACACCAGATCAACAGGCTGCTCCAGTGCAGCACGGGTCTGGCTGGCCGTCTCTCCTGCACGGGTTTCAATCAGCGTATAGCCCGGAAACACCGCCTCCAGCGCCCGCTTTGTGGCGGGCCATGCATGCGCACCGCCCGCCACAGGATTGCGAATAACCGTCACCTTCATGACACGCCAATCCCCGCCTTAAAAACCGGGATTACTTGTGCTTCTTGGCCGACGTCTTTTTGGCAGGAGCCTTTTTGCCGGCCTCGTCATCAAAACCAACAACCACTTGCGTGGTTGCAGACGGATTGGAGGCAAGCTGCACATCCGTGGTGAAAATGAACTGGATGGGCTGATCGGCATTGGCCAGTGTGGCGCTGAAAGGCACAACCTTGGTGGAGATCGTCTGTTCACCATCCACCACGCTGACGCGGATTGGCATGGAGAGCGTGCCCGCATGGCCCTGTGGCCCGGCGGTCATGCGTCCGGCAACCTGCAATTTGATGGTCATGCTGGTATCGGACTGTGAGCAAGCGCGCGTGGTATCAGCCAGAGCCACCTGAAACACCACATCCTGATCCGATTTGCTGCCCTTGCCTGCGTAAGTCCGGTAATAAGCCCCGCCATCACGCAAAACCACCTGCGGGCAAACCCCTTGCACCACAGCCCCTGCCGGTGCGCTGGCCGTGGTGGCTGGCGCAGGGCTGCTGGAACCAAACAGACCACCACCACCGGAACCACTGGTATTGCAGCCAGCAAGAATGGCGGCCATGGACAGGGCGGCTGCGCCGCGCACGACATTTTGAAACACCGGATCACACCTTCTGTATCATTGCTCTGCATTGTCATTTCGATCGTGTCCCGGCACAAAACCGGCACAAATCGGAAAACCGATCTTAAATCAGGCCTTTCCATATCTGTTAGCGATGGTCTATACCAGCGGCGCGGAAAAAAATCGATCCGGCAACAGTGGCTTTATGACAATTTGCCAAAAGCACCTGTTTTAACGCCGGTCATCACGGACAGCGTTTGCATTTTAGACCAAGGATATTCGGCATGGACTTCATTTCCACTCGCGGCGAGGCACCGGCTCTCGGCTTTTGTGATGCGCTTCTGGCAGGTCTTGCCCGCGATGGCGGTTTGTATCTCCCCAAAACATGGCCGAAATTCAGCAAACGCGAGATAAAAGCCTTGCGCGGCAAGAGCTATCAGGACGTTGCGCTGGCCGTGCTGAAGCCCTTTGTGGATGGCGAGATCAACGATGAAGACCTTGCCCGGATGATCCATGAGGCCTACGCCACCTTCCGCCACCCTGCCGTGGCACCCTTGGTGCAGACCGGGCCAAATTCCTATATTCTGGAACTGTTTCACGGCACCACGCTGGCCTTCAAAGACGTGGCCATGCAATTGCTCGGTCGTTTGATGGACCATGTGTTGCGCGAGCGCGGCCAGCGCGCCACCATTGTCGGCGCCACCTCGGGCGATACGGGCGGCGCGGCCATTGATGCCTTTGCAGGCCTTGCCAATGTTGATGTGTTCATTCTGTTTCCGCATGGCAAGGTATCGCCCGTGCAGCAGCGCCAGATGACCACCTGCAAGGCCGACAATGTGCGCGCCCTGGCCGTAGAAGGCAATTTTGACGATTGCCAGAGCCTGGTCAAAGCCATGTTCAACCACACGGCCTTCCGTGATGAGGTGAAGCTGTCGGGCGTCAACTCCATCAACTGGGCGCGCATCATGGCGCAAGTGGTGTATTATTTCACGTCCGCTCTCTCGCTTGGCGGGCCGGATCGGAAAATTTCCTTCACGGTCCCCACCGGCAATTTCGGCGATATTTTTGCAGGCTATGTGGCGCGTGAAATGGGTCTGCCGATCGATAAGCTGGTGATTGCCACCAATGACAACGACATTCTGGCCCGCACACTGAAAACCGGCCGCTATGAAATGAAGGGCGTGAAGGCCACCACCTCGCCGTCGATGGATATTCAGATTTCCTCGAACTTTGAGCGTCTGCTGTTTGAAGTCTCTGGCCGCGATGCAGGCGAAATCCGCAGCCAGATGGCCAGCCTTGCCCAATCCGGCGCATTTGAGATCAAGCCGGAGATCATGAAGGACATCAAGAAACTGTTCCGCGCCGGGCGCGCCACCGAGAAGGACGTGGCGAAAACCATCAAGGACACGCTGGCCAAAACCGGCTACCTTTTGGACCCGCACACCGCCTGTGGTGTGGCGGTTGCCGCCAAGCATGAAAAGCCGCAAAGCCCGATGGTGACACTGGCCACCGCCCACCCGGCCAAGTTTCCGGCTGCTGTGAAATCAGCTTCGGGTATTGACCCGGCGCTTCCAACGTGGCTTTCTGACCTGATGGACAGGGAGGAGCGTTTCGATATTCTGGCAAACGATCTCGGCGTGGTCGAAGGTTTCATTCGCACCCATGCCCGCGCAAGCCAGTGAGAGACGCAGAAAGACAGACGATGAATGTTGAGTGTACCCGGCTACCTTCGGGACTGACGGTCGTAACAGAAAAAATGCCGCATCTGGAAAGCGTGGCGTTGGGTGTGTGGGTTAAATCCGGCTCGCGCGATGAAACAGCGGGTGAGCACGGCATTGCCCATCTTCTGGAGCATATGGCGTTCAAAGGCACCAAGCGCCGCACCGCCCGCGAGATTGCCGAGCAGATAGAAAATGTTGGCGGCGAGCTGAACGCCGCCACATCCACGGAAACCACATCCTATTACGCCCGCGTTCTCAAGGATGATGTGCCGCTGGCGGTGGACATTCTGGCTGATATTCTCACCGAATCTGTGTTTGATGACGAAGAATTGATCCGCGAAAAACACGTCATTCTGCAGGAAATCGGTGCTGCCTGCGACACACCCGATGACGTGGTGTTTGACCGTTTTGCCGAAACCGCCTTTCACAATCAGACCCTTGGTCGCTGCATTCTCGGCACGCCGGAAACGGTGGAAAGCTTCTCAAGCGATCAGATCCGCGCCTATCTGGCCCGCAATTATACCGCAGACCGAATGTTTGTGGTGGCCGCAGGTGCCGTCGATCACGACAGTTTTGTGCGGCAGGTTGAGGAGCGTTTCAGCGCCATTCCGTCCAAGCCGGATATTTCGCCCATCATTGCACCCGCCCGCTACACCGGCGGCGATGTGCGTGAAACCCGCGATTTGATGGACACGCAATTGCTGCTGGGCTTTGAAGGCCGCGCCTATCACATGCGTGATTTCTACGCCTCGCAGGTGCTGGCCAATATTCTCGGCGGTGGCATGTCCTCGCGGTTGTTTCAGGAAGTGCGCGAGTTTCGCGGCCTCTGTTATTCGGTCTATGCCTTTCATTGGGGCTTTTCCGATACCGGCATTTTCGGCATTCATGCCGCAACGGGCGGCGATAACCTGCCGGAACTGGTACCGGTGATCATCAATGAATTGCGCAAGAGTGCGGAAAGCATTGACCAGCAGGAGATTAACCGCTCCCGCGCCCAGATCCGCGCCCAATTGTTGATGGGTCAGGAAAGCCCGGCGGCCCGCGCAGGCCAGATTGCCCGGCAGATGATGCTCTATGGCCGCACCATTTCCAACACCGAGTTGATGGAACGGCTGGAAGGCATCACCGTGGACCGGTTGACCGATCTTGCCGGACGGCTGTTCTTCACGGGCGCGCCAACGGTTTCAGCCATTGGCCCCGTGGAAAAACTGGCTCCGATGGATGATATTCTGGAAGCCCTCGCTGGCCCCAGCGGCAAGATCATGAAGGCTGCGAATTTGTGAGCTGTTTGAGGCCGTGAGCATGACGGTCTCGAACCCCTTCTGATCAAGCTGCATTTCACCACGGTGCGCGGGGTACCCCCTCTGCCTTGCCAGGCATCTCCCCCACAAGGAGGGAGATCGGATAAACGAAACCGTCCATTTCAGCGGATAGTTCTGTGATTTACGACATATGCGAAGGAAGCTAAAAAGCGAGAAGCCTGCTCCTTGCTGATCTCCCTCCTTGTGGGAGAGATGTCCGGCAGGACAGAGGGGGGTGAGCCACAGCTTAAAACCTCTGTTTTTGTCCTGTAGCGTTTCCCGCCGATTTGTTCTATATCCTTGTTTTCATGCATTTCCGGCCGCAAAATCCCTACGCGCATCTGTCGGAAATGCTCTCAGGGGGAGCGCATGACACGGTCAGTCTTTCGGTTTTTATCCCGTCAGCCGGATAGCCCGGAACTGCGCGATAGCACACGCCTGATGCGACTTCCCCGTTACAGCGATTATGGCCAGTGGCATAAGTTGCGCTCACAAAGCCGGGCCTTTTTGCAGCCGTGGGAGCCGCTTTGGCGGCCGGATGAATTGACCGAAGGGGCGTTTCGCGCCCGCGTCATTCGCAACACACAGGAATATTCCAGCGGTCTGGCCGTGCCGTTTCTGCTGTTTCAACAAGCGGATGAGGTGCTGATGGGCGGACTGACCATTGGCCTTATTCGCCGGGGCGTGTCGCAAGCCTGCATGATTGGCTATTGGATGGGTGAGCGTTTTGCTGGCCAAGGCCATATGTTTGCCGCACTTCAAATGGCAATACCCTACATCTTCAAGGAACTTGAGTTGCATCGCATCGAAGCAGCCTGTATTCCTGACAATCATCGGAGTATCGGATTGCTGGAGAGCGCTGGTTTTGAACGGGAAGGTCTTTTGCGCGGATATCTGAACATAAACGGCGAATGGCGCGATCATGCGCTCTACTCTCTTCTGGTACCGTCGGATGGAAAGTCCGGCAAAAAACTCTACTCATGACCAGTTTTTGCGCCTGCGCGCAGCGAAAAACGGTTCTCCCTGCAAAAGAGAGGCTGAAGCGATTGTTTTTTCTGTTTGCCAAGGCTCAAGGCCACAGAATATCACCCAAAACCCGTGTGCATCTGAAGCCCGCTCTTGCGTGTGCGGGCTGGCTTTTCGCGCTTGTGTGCATGCTGAGTGTTTTGCCCTTTTCTGCGGCCCATGCCATTGAGCCGGTGAAAATCTCGCGCGATGACACGGCGGTGGACCTGACCAAAACCACGGAAATTGATCTCAATCAGGGTGAAGCGTTTCAGGTCTCTACAGCGGCGGGCAATGATGGCATTCGCCGCCGCATCGAGGTGCGCGCCACCTCCAAGACCCATCAGGGCGACTGGGCAGTGTTTGCGCTGGCCAATGTTTCGGATGAGCAGTTGGAACGGGTGATTGTTGCGCCCCATTATCGTCTGGTCAATTCCAAAGTGTTTTGGCCCGATCTTGGCTCGCAGCGCATTATCTCCATCACCCCCAGCGAAGGCTTCTCGCTGG
>CAJYRE010000594.1 GCA_913776675.1 Rhizobiaceae bacterium | reverse complement strand
CGAATGCGCGCATTGCAGCGCACGGGCGAGATCAGGCGCAAGGCTTCAAAGCCGTAATTGATGCCCATGGTTTGCTCCCGCACCACGGGTACACAATCATAATGCATGGTGGACAGCAGTGAGACGGTGAGAAAACCGTGGGCAATGGTACCACCAAATGGACTTTCTGCCTTTGCCCGCTCTGGATCGGTGTGGATGAACTGATGGTCATCGGTGGCTTTGGCAAAGGCATCGATCATGGTTTGATCGACCGTAATCCATTTGGAAACGCCGATTTTCTGACCAACGAGGTCTGAAATGTCGGCCAGAGAAATTTCACGCGGCATATCGTTCTCTCATGTCTGGGTATGTGTCCAGGTTCGCAATGAACCAGACCAAGTTTTGAATAGGCTCAACTTGGATGGTCAAGATTTAGGGTCAGCCATCTATAAAACAAGCAAGCATCAGGACAATGAAACAGAATCATCCAGCAGGAATTTTACGCTGCGTCTGCCGATTTCGACGGGAAAGGAGAGATTGCCAGAGAAAACATCGCGCCATTGTGCCTGAACATCTGCGGCAAATTCAAAGCTGAACGCCTCACCACGATTGAGCAGAATGGCCAATCTGACCGTTTTTCCGGATTGCGCATCCGCCGTGGTCATGACCAGACCGATAAAGGTTCCATGCTCGGCCTCCCAATCGCTCACGCTCATGGGGTGGCCGCTGGCGGAAAGCCATTGCACATCACCGCTTTCACGGAAAAAGCCGGGATCATGCAAATGGGAGAATCGTTTGCGCAAGTCCGCCAGCGAACCGGTCAGCGCCACGAGGTCTTCATCCAGTTTTTGCCAGTCCAGCCAAGTGATGGCGTTGTCCTGACAATAGGCGTTGTTATTGCCTTTCTGGCTGCGGCCACCTTCATCACCTGCGGTCAGCATGATCCAGCCTTTTGAGGCAAACAGTGTGGAGAGCAGGGCGGTAAGATCACCCTTGCGTGCGGCGAGAATGGCAGGGTCTTGGCTGTCTCCCTCCGCGCCATTGTTCCAGGCGTGATTGTCGTTGTGGCCATCCCGATTGTCTTCGCCATTGGCCTCATTATGCTTATGGGCATAAGAGACCAGATCATGCAGCGTGAAGCCGTCATGGGCGGCGATGAAATTGACGCTGCGTGTATGATTGGCCCTATCGCGGCCAAAAACATCGGATGATCCGCTCAAGGCGGTGGCCATTGGCCCGCTCATATAGGAATCACCGCGCCAGAAACGGCGCATCACATCGCGGGCGCGGTCATTCCATTCCAGAAACGGTGATGGGAAATTGCCAAGCTGATAGCCGCCGGGACCAATATCCCACGGTTCGGCAATCAGCACCCGGTCTTGCAGAAGATCATCGTTGAGAATGGCACGGAGCGTTTCTCCATCGCGCTCAAAGCCGGTGGCGGTGCGGCCCAAGACCGGGGCGAGGTCGAAGCGGAAACCATCCACACCCGCATGGCGGACGAAATGCCGTAAGCTATCCACAATCAATTGGCGCATCTGCGGTTGGTCGCAGGCCACAGTGTTGCCACAGCCGGTATCATTCACCAACACACCCGGTTGATCGGGCAGATGCCGATAATAGCTGAGGTTATCCAGCCCGCGCAGTGAGAGTGTGGTGCCCTCACGGTCGCTTTCGCCGGTGTGGTTGAACACCAGATCGAGAATCACGCCAATGCCGTGTTTATGCAGGGTGGCAACGGTGTCGCGCAATTCGACTATACCGCCGGGGCACAGACGCGGGTCCAGTGCCATGAAGGCAATCGGATTATATCCCCAGCTATTGGAGAGGCCCAAAGGCGGCAAATGTCGCTCATCAATCCATGCGCTGATGGGCAGAAGCTCAACGGCATCCACGCCAATACGTTTGAGATGAGCCAGAATGGCGGGGTGAGTAAGGGCTGCCACCGTGCCGCGCTGTGTGTGCGGAATGTCCGGATGCAGCATGGAAAAACCCCGCACGCTGACCTCATAGATCACGCCGCCGGGTGGCAAAAGGGGCGGGGCGAGGGGGGTGTCGGGCAGGGCTGTCAAAATGGCTTTTGGCACAAGCTCTGCGGTGTCTGCGCCAAATTGCGAGAGGCGGGCATCGTGCTGAAATGGCCGATCCAGTTCGACGGCATACGGGTCAACCAGCACTTTGGCGGGATCAAACCACAAGCCATTGTCTGGTTCATACGTCCCATGGGCGCGATAGCCATAGCGGGTTCCGGCTTTCAGGCCATCCACGCTGGCACGGTGAAAACCATCATCGCTGCGCTGCATGGCAATGCGGCGTTGTTCCGCATTGCCCGCATCATCAAACAGACAAAGCTCCACACGTTCTGCATGGCGGGAGAAGACCGCGAAATCCGCTCCCGTCTCTGTCAGAGTCGCGTGTGCGCCTGTCATCGGCACCAATCAGGTGATCACGCTTGGGCCATCACGGCCCGTGCGTGTCTTGATGTCTGCCACGGTTTCCGCAGCTTCGATCAGATCCGCCAGCGCTTCTTGCGTTTCCATGCTGTGGTTGGATGAATCCGGCTCGTAACGCTCGATATAGACACGCAGTGTTGCGCCCGATGTGCCGGTGCCCGACAGGCGGAACACGATGCGCGAACCGCCTTCGAACAGGATGCGAATCCCCTGCTTTTTGCTCTCGGAATGATCGATCGGATCATGATAGGCAAAATCATCGGCGGCTTCGACGGTGAGATCACCAATCTTGGTGCCGGGCAGATCAGCAAGCTTGGCGCGCAACGCATCAATCAAACCATTGGCGGCGTCCGAATCGACTTCTTCATAGTCATGGCGGCAATAATAGTTACGGCCAAAACTGGCCCAATGCTGGCGCACAATTTCCTGCACGCTTTCGCCACGGCTGGCCAGAACGTTGAGCCACAAAAGCACGGCCCAAAGGCCATCCTTTTCGCGCACATGGCTGGAGCCGGTGCCTGCACTTTCCTCGCCACAGATGGTCACTTTGCCAGCGTCCATCAGATTGCCGAAGAATTTCCAGCCCGTCGGGGTTTCAAAGATGTTGATTTTCAGGCGCTTGGCCACTTTGTCGGCAGCCGCACTGGTGGGCATGGAGCGGGCAATCCCCGCAATGCCGCCGGAATAGCCTGGAGCCAGATTGGCATTGGCCGCCAGAATGGCCAAACTATCGGATGGCGTCACAAACATGCCCTTGCCGATAATCAGGTTGCGGTCGCCATCGCCGTCAGAAGCGGCACCAAAATCCGGCGCATCCGGTCCCATCAGCTCATCGTACAGGTCTTTGGCATGCACCAGATTGGGGTCTGGGTGATGACCACCAAAATCCGGCAGGGGAACGCCATTGCGCACGGTGCCTTCCGGGGCACCCAGCCGGTTTTCCAGAATTTCCTTGGCGTAAGGGCCGGTCACGGCACTCATGGCATCAAACACCATGCGGAAGCCGAGGCTGAACATGTTGCGAATGCCGGGAAAATCGAACAATTGCTCCATCAGGGCGGCATAATCGGCAACCGGATCGATAATATCGACCGTCATGTCGCCGAGTTCTACTGTGCCGATCTTGTCCAGATTGACATCGGCCACATCGAGCGTCTTGTAGGAGGTGATGGTTTTGGAATTGGCAAAAATCGCATCGGTAATGCGCTCTGGAGCCGGGCCGCCATTGCCAATGTTGTATTTGATGCCGAAATCTTCGGTTGGGCCGCCGGGATTGTGGCTGGCCGACAGGATAATGCCGCCAAACGCCTTGTATTTGCGAATGATATTGGACGCCGCAGGCGTGGACAGAATGCCGCCCTGACCCACCATAACCCGGCCAAAGCCATTGGCTGCGGCCATTTTGATGGCTTTCTGGATCACTTCACGGTTATAGAAACGGCCATCGCCGCCAATCACCAGAGTCTTGCCCTTGAAATCTTCCAGCGAATCAAAAATCGACTGGATGAAGTTTTCGGCATAGTGTTCCTGCTGGAAGTGCGGAACCTTTTTGCGCAGGCCCGATGTGCCGGGCTTCTGGTCCGTGTAGGGTTTGGTTGGAACCGTGATAATCATGCGTGTTTCAGCCTTTTCCGAGGAGGCGATGATAAAGGTGAACGTATGCCTGAGCGCTTGTTTGCCATGATACGTCTGCTTTCATGCCCTGCTTCTGGATCTGATTCCATGTTTTTGTGTCGTTGAACAGACGAATTGTGCGGCGCACAGCCTGCCTTAAACCGTCTGCGGTTACTGCCGCGAACTGTATGCCTGTTGCTGCCTTTGCCGCAAGGGCTGCAGGGTTGGCATCAATGATCGTATCATTCAAACCGCCCGTGCGCGAAACAACAGGTACGCAGCCGTAGCGCAAGCCATAAAGCTGGGTCAAGCCACAAGGTTCAAAACGGGACGGAATGATGATGGCATCCGCCCCCGCCTGCATCAGATGCGAGAGCGGTTCATTATAGCCAAGCTGCACACTGATGCGGCCCGGATGGCGGCTTGCCGCACTTTTCAAGGCCCATTCCAGCCGGGCCTCACCCGAGCCCAGCACGACCAGCTTGCCGCCTGCGGCCACCAGATCACCGGCAATTTCGGCCAGCACATCCATGCCCTTTTGCCAGGTCAGGCGGGAAATCACGCAGAAAATCGGGGAATCATCCTTGTCGAGACCAAAATGCTCCACCAGCGCATCGCGGTTAATGCTGCGCTTTTTCAGGCTTGTTACACTATAGGGTGCCGCCAGCAGGCCGTCATGGGCCGGGTTCCAGACATCGGTATCAATCCCGTTGACAATCCCATGCAAATGGGCGGCCCGGCTTGCCGCTACGCCTTCCAGCCCCATGCCAAAGGCGGAGTCCAGAATTTCCTCGGCATAGGATGGGCTGACGGTGCTGATGGCATGAGCCGTGACCATGGCCCCTTTCAGGTAGGACACCGTGCCATGATACTCCAGTGCTTCCCACATGTCATGGTCGGGAAGCCTCAGCATGGGCATGATATTGGCTGGAAACTGCCCCTGAAAGGCAATGTTGTGAATGGTCAAAAGGCTTGGAATTTCCACCTTTTCGCCATAGCGCATAAACACCGGCACCAGGGCTGCCTGCCAATCATGCACATGCACCAACTCCGGCTGCCAATCAGGCAGCGCCCCTTGGGCAATCTGCGCACCAGCCAGAGACAGGGCTGCAAAACGCTTCCAGTTGTCGGCATAATCCATGCCGGTTGTATCGAGATAGGGGCCACCGGGCCGGTCATACAGGCTGGGTGCGTCGAGAATCAGCAAGTCCAGCCCGTCATGAGTGGCCGCCAGCAGGGTTGCGGTTTCCCCCAGCAGATCCTCAAAATGCAGGATCGGCTGGGTTGCGCCTTTCAGCTTGCTCATCACCACCGGATAGCCCGGCAGCAATGTGCGCGTTTTCACCCCCAGCCCCTCAAGGGCCAGCGGCAGGGCACCCGCCACATCGGCAAGACCACCAGTTTTGATCAGGGGATAAACTTCCGATGTGACAGATAAAACATTCATCAGCTTACAGATCCAGTTTGTCGATCATGGCCTGGGTAATCAGGCAGACCCCGTTTTCAGAGCGTCGAAAGCGTTTGGCATCCATTTCCGGGTCTTCACCGACAATCAGGCCTTCGGGAATGACCACGCCATGGTCAATCACCACATTGGTCAGCCGGGCGTGACGGCCAATCATCACCTTGGGCAGAATGACAGCACCTTCCAGCCGTGAGTAGGAATTGGCCCGCACACCGGTGAACAGCAGGCTCTTATAAAGAGCGGAACCGGAGATGATACAATCGCCCGACACCAGCGAGGAAATGGCGGACCCGCGCCGACCCTCATCATCATGCACGAATTTGGCGGGCGGGTTGATCTCGGCATAGGTCCAGATCGGCCAGGATTTGTCGTAGATGTCCAGCTCCGGTACAATGTCCGTCAGGTCAATATTGGCCTGCCAATAGGCATCAATGGTGCCAACATCGCGCCAATAAGGCGTTTTCTCAAAGTCGGAGCGCACGCATGAGCTGGCAAACCGATGGGCCACGGCTTTGCCATGCTCAACGATATAGGGAATGATGTCCTTGCCGAAATCCCGGCTGGAATTGGGATCAGCCGCATCACGGCGCAGCGCTTCCATCAGGAATTTGGTGTGGAAGACGTAAATGCCCATCGAGGCCAGCGCCATGGATTCATTGCCCGGAATGCCCGGCGGATCGGCGGGTTTTTCCACAAAGGCAACGATATTGTCTTTTGCATCCACATGCATCACGCCAAAGCCGGTTGCTTCCAAACGCGGCACTTCCATGCAGCCGATGGTGACATCTGCGCCACTATCAACATGCTGCTGGAGCATCAGTTCATAATCCATTTTATAGATATGGTCGCCGGCCAGAATGACCATATATTCCGGCGCGTAAGACTCGATGATGTCGATGTTTTGAAACACAGCATCGGCTGTGCCTTCATACCATTGGGTTTCTGACACGCGCTGGCTGGCGGGCAGAATATCAAAGCTTTCATTGCGCTCCGGGCGCAAAAAGCCCCAGCCGCGCTGCAAATGCCGAATCAGTGAATGCGCCTTGTATTGCGTGGCCACGCCGATGCGGCGAATGCCCGAATTGAGTGCATTGGACAGGGCAAAATCAATGATCCGGGCTTTGCCACCAAAATAAACGGCGGGTTTGGCGCGCCGATCCGTCAGCTCCTTCAGACGGCTGCCACGTCCGCCTGCCAGCACATAGGCCATGGCATCACGGGCCAGGGGTTGAACTCTCTTTGTTGTCATGAAATGCCCTCCCGCATTAAATTTCCAGCTCCAGCATAATCACGGCCAATGGCAGCAATGACAAGGTTGCTGTGGCCCATTCCTTACCGTCTGTAACAGCATCCACCCGGCCACCATTGCCTTTGCCGCTGCCACCATAAATCTCTGCATCCGTATTCAGAATCTCGCGCCAGCGCCCCGCAACCGGCAGCGGCACCTTGTATTGCTGATGATAGACAGGGGTGAGGTTGGCAATCACGGCAATGGGCCTGGCATCCGGTGCCTTGCGCAACCAGGCAAACACGGATTGCTCGACATCATCGCTGATCAGCCATTCAAAGCCGTCTCCCTCGCAATCGCGCGCATGCAGCGTTGGCTTGTTGCGATAGGTCAGGTTCAAATCCCGCACCAGTCGGCGCATTCCTTCATGCAGCGGGTATTGCAGCAGATTCCAGTCCAGCGTGCGGGCTTCGCTCCACTCGCTCCACTGGGCAAATTCTTGCCCCATGAACAGCAGTTTCTTGCCGGGATAACCCCACATGAAAGCGTAATAGGCGCGTAAATTGGCAAATTTCTGCCAATCGTCGCCGGGCATTTTGGCAATCATCGAGCCTTTGCCATGCACCACTTCATCATGAGAAATCGGCAGCACAAAGTTTTCGCTAAACGCATAGAGCAGGCCGAAGGTGATTTCCTGATGGTGGAATTTGCGATGCACCGGATCGCGGGCAAAGAAACTCAAGGTGTCGTGCATGAAGCCCATGTTCCACTTGAAGCCAAAGCCCAGACCGCCCTCATGCACTGGCTGCGATACCTTGGGCCAGGAGGTGCTTTCTTCGGCAATGGTCATCATCTGCGGATGGGCGGCATAGACCTGCTGGTTCATTTTTTGCAAAAAGCGCACCGATTCCAGATTTTCGCGCCCGCCATATTCGTTGGGAATCCACTCGCCATCTTTGCGCGAATAATCGAGATAGAGCATGGAGGCCACGGCATCGACCCGCAAGCCGTCGAGATGGAATTTCTCCCCCCAGTAGAGGGCGTTGTTGACCAGATAGGACATCACCTCGATACGGCCGAAATTGTAGATGGCCGTGTTCCAATCGGGGTGAAAGCCCTGACGCGGGTCTTCATGCTCATACAGGGCGGTGCCGTCAAACTGGCGAAGGCCATGGGCATCGGTGGGGAAATGCGCTGGCACCCAATCCAGCAGAACGCCAATACCCACCTTGTGGCAGCCGTTGACGAAACGGGCAAAACCTTCCGGCTCGCCAAAGCGGGCCGAGGGTGCATACAGTCCGGTGGTTTGATAGCCCCAGGACGGATCATAGGGATGTTCGCTGATGGGTAAAAACTCGATGTGGGTAAAGCCCATATCGACACAGTAAGGAATCAGCCGCTCGGCCAATTCATCCCAGCTTAAAAACGCGCCGTCATCCCGAAGCTGCCATGAGCCTGCATGGACCTCATAGATGGACATCGGCTGGCGGCGCTTGTCGGCGTTTTTCCAATGCTGAATGTGTTCCTCATCCTCCCACTCTTGTGTCAGCTCACTGGTGGTTACCGAGGCGGTCTGCGGGCGCAATTCGCTGCGGCGGGCAAAGGGATCGGCTTTCAGCGGCAGCACATCGCCGTGAATGCCGATGATTTCAAACTTGTATTTGGCACCGGGCCGCACATCAGGGGCAAAGATTTCCCAAATGCCGGTGTCGCGGCGAAGGCGCATCACATGGCGACGGCCATCCCATTCATTGAAGTCCCCCACCACCGAGACCCGTTTGGCATTGGGTGCCCAGACAGCAAAGTGAAAGCCATCGGCCCCCTGATGATGCAGGGGATGCGCCCCCAGCTTGTCAAACAGGCGCAGGTGCGAACCTTCGCGGACAAAATAATCATCCATCGGCCCCAGCACCGGGCCGAAACTGTAAGGATCGGTCACCGACCATTCCACATCACCACGGGTGGCGCGATAGCGCAGCGGCTGAATGGATTTGGCCGTCACCAATCCGCAGAAAAAGCCTGCGGGTTCAAGGCAAGCCAATTCGCCCACCAAGGTGCCATCGAGTGTCATGGCCAGGATGGTTTCGGCACCGGGAATGAAGCAACGGGCCACCAGCCCGTCACGGCTCTCGTGCAGACCAAGCACCGCGAACGGGTCTGTATGCAGACCCGCAATGATGGCCTCAATAACAGCAGGGGCGGGAGCCATGGACTCGGTGGAGGTGCCCGCCTGCGTGCTTGGTTTTTTCATCAGGCTCTCCAGATGTCGGCCGTATATTGCTTGATCGTCCGGTCAGAAGAGAACCAACCCATGCGGGCCGTGTTGTAAATGGTTTTGGAGTTCCAGGCGTCACGGTCCAGCCAGACCTCATCCACATGGCGCTGGGCGCTTGCATAGGCATCAAAATCGGCTGCCACCATGAACCAGTCATGGTTATACAATCCATCCACCAGTTCCGAGAAGCGGCCGCGATCATCCGGCGAGAACACGCCTGAGGCAATGGCAGACAGCGCCTGCGACAATTCCCGTGAATGTTCGATGATGGCCCGTGGATTGTGGCCGTCGGCGCGCACCTTGCCCACGTCCTCGGCGGTCATGCCGAAGATGAAGATATTGTCTTCACCCACATGGTCGCGCATTTCCACATTGGCCCCATCCAGCGTGCCGATGGTCAGGGCACCATTGAGGGCAAATTTCATATTGCCGGTGCCGGAGGCTTCCATGCCGGCGGTGGAAATCTGTTCGGACAGATCGGCGGCAGGCACCATAACCTCGGCCAGCGACACATTGTAATTGGGCACGAACACCACCTTCAGCAAGCCGCGCACCGATGGGTCGTGATTGATCACCCGCGCCACATCATTGGCCAGTTTGATGATCAGCTTGGCATTGTGATAGCTCGGGGCAGCCTTGCCGGCGAACAGTTTCACACGCGGCACCCAGTCACGTTCAGGGTGCGAGCGGATCTGG
Organism: Rhizobiaceae bacterium; assembly: GCA_913776675.1. Classification (GTDB taxonomy): domain Bacteria; phylum Pseudomonadota; class Alphaproteobacteria; order Rhizobiales; family Rhizobiaceae; genus Allorhizobium. The sequence goes on along the minus strand of CAJYRE010000594.1, from coordinate 1,341 downwards.
TCATAGAGCGCCACGGTCTCGATGATATTGAGCAATTGCCGCTTATATTCATGGATTCGTTTGATCTGAATATCAAACATCGCCGATGGATCGAGCTTGAGGCCCATGCGACTGGAGATCAGGTTGGAGAGCTGCTGCTTGTTGGCACGTTTGATGGCAGCGAATTTCTCCTGAAATGCGCTGTCATGGGCAAAGGCGTCCAGAGCGCTCAGCTTTTCGGCGTCGTCCATGAAACCATCGCCAATCGCTTCGCGGATCAGCGCTGTCAGACCTGGATTGCACTGCATCAGCCAGCGGCGCGGGGTAATGCCATTGGTCTTGTTGTTGATCCGGTCGGGATAGAGCTTGTGCAGGTCGGCAAACACCGTTTCCTTCATCAGCTCGGTATGCAGGGCCGAAACCCCGTTGATGGAATGGGAGCCCATAAAGGCCAGATTGCCCATCCGCACCCGACGATTGCCATTTTCATCAATCAGGGAAATGCTGGCGATTTCCTGATCGTTGAAATTCTTTTCCTTGCGCGCTTCCACCAGACATTTGGCATTGATGGCATAGACCAGTTGCATGTGGCGCGGCAGCAGCCGCTCAAATAGCGGCACGGGCCAGCTTTCCAGCGCTTCGGGCAACAGCGTGTGGTTGGTATAAGAGAAGGTGCCCTTGGTAATGTCCCAGGCGGTGTCAAAATCCACTCCGTGAATGTCACAGAGCTGGCGCATCAATTCCGCCACCGACACGGCCGGATGGGTATCATTGAGCTGAATGGCGACTTTTTCCGGCAGATCGGTCAGGGCATTGCCCTGTTGCAGATGGCGGCGCACAATATCCTGCAGCGAGGCGGAGCAGAAAAAATATTCCTGCCGCAGCCGCAGTTCCTGTCCCGCAGGCGTGGCATCGGCGGGATACAGCACGCGGGTGAGGCTCTCGGCCCGGTTGCTTTCACGCAGTGCGCCGATATGGTCGCCCGCGTTGAAGGCATCCAGCAGGATCGGGTCAATCGGCTGGGCTGACCATAGCCGCAGCGTGTTGATGCGCGCGCCGCGCCAGCCGACAATCGGCGTATCAAACGCCATGGCAATCACCCGTTCACTGGGCTTCCACACGTGGCGGATCTCGTCATTGCCGGTGGTGATGGTTTCAACGCCACCGCCAAAGCCGATTTCATAGGCGCTCTCGCGTCGCTCAAATTCCCATGGATTGCCGTGGGCCAGCCATGTTTCGGGCAGTTCCACCTGCCAGCCATCGGCCATCTGCTGGCGGAAGAGGCCGTGGACATAGCGAATGCCATAGCCATAAGCCGGGATTTTCACGGTGGCCATGCTTTCCATGAAGCAGGCAGCAAGG
>CAJYRE010000593.1 GCA_913776675.1 Rhizobiaceae bacterium | reverse complement strand
GTGTGTGAACGATAGGGCTCCAGAACTGGCTCATGGGAATATACCGGTTGTATTTCGGGAGGGTTCAAACATGAAGGGCACTCAAAAATAACATAACTTAACAGTAAGGACGGCGCGTCGATCGACCAACCAATCCATATTCACTTAACCGTCGCCCACAGGGAGTACGGTACTCTTGAAGAAAGAGGTATTTCGATGAAGACAATTGGTACCGTTCTGGATGAACATCGCGGCATTGGCCCCGGCTTTGATTTTCTCAGGATTTTCCTGGCCGTGATGGTGCTTTTTACCCATTCTTTTCTGATTGCAGAAGGAGAGCAACACCAATTTTCACACCCCGGCATCACGGTTCTTCAGGCCGCGATCCTGCCGATGTTTTTCGCGCTCAGCGGCTTTTTGATTACCGGCAGCGCCATGCGCCTTCGCCTCAGTGACTTTTTGCTGAATCGCGGCATTCGCATTGTTCCGGCCCTTGCGGTTGATATTGTTTTTGCCGCCCTCATTCTGGGACCAATCTTCACCACTCTCAGCCTGCAAACCTATTTCCACTCCTATGAATTCTGGTCCTATTTCGCCAATATCTTTGGCGTGATCCATTACATATTGCCGGGCGTGTTTGAGCAGAACCCATTTCCAGCCACCGTCAACGGCTCTCTCTGGACCGTTCCCTACGAGATCGGCTGCTACGTCATCATGTCCGCTTTGATCCTATCCGGCTTGCTTAAACGCCCAATTATGGCGTTGGCTGCAACAGCGCTGGTCACCGCCATCATCATCGGCTTAACGATCAAAGATATTAATCCCGCATCGCTTGGTGGGGTCTTTGATCCGGACAGCGCAGGCTTCAAGCTTTTGAACCATTTTGTGGGTCCAAAGGGATTGATGCTCTACGTCAACTTCATGCTGGGTGCGGTTTTCTTTCTGTTTCGCCGCTTTATTCCCAAACATGGAATTCTGGCAGTGATCTGTATCGCCACGCCGATCGCCGCCTCTTTTATTTTCCCCACTGTGGAGGGCAGCACGCTCTGCATCATCTTTGCACCGATGCTGGTCTACCTCACCGTCTATGTGGGCATGCTGGAGATTCCGCGCATTCCGCTCTATCATCGCGGCGATTATTCCTACGGCATCTATCTCTACGGCTACCCCTTCCAGCAAGCGCTCGTCAGCCTGTTTCCCAAGCTGACATCACCCTGGCTGCATTTTGCCATTTCGCTGCCGCTAGCAACCCTGATCGCTATGGGATCATGGCACTTTATCGAAAAACCGATCCTGCGCCTGCGCAAGAAATTCAGCTTTACGGCACAAAAGGGGAATGAAAACGAGATCTTGCCTCAGGCTGCGGTGGTAACAAGATGATAGAGGTTCCTACGCGTCGGAGAGTTTTGCTTTCTGATGGGCCGTATCGAAACGTCCTTCAGATGAACTCGCAGAGACGGCTTTAAGCAATTCCTCCCAATTATCGGGCGGATTATCGCTGTCCAACATGTCTTTAAAGACGGCATAAGCATCTGTCTTTGAACCATAGGTTCGCAGGGAATTTTCATCATTAACCCAAGCGAAAATGATCACCTTCGCTTGGGTGCTATAACGAAAAAACAAGCGAAAACGCCCGCGACCGAATTTGGCACGGAACCAATGGCGACGCTTGGTGCCCAAGGTCTTTCCCTGAACATAGGCACTCAGCGTAGGATCTTGCGGAACCTTGTCAAAAATGAGCGTCAGCAAAGCCGCCAACAGCTTGGCATTGGCACTATTTTGGTAGTCATCAGGCTTTTTGAGCGCCAATGCTTCCACAGAAGCCATCAATTTCTCCAATTGATCGAGAAGAAGAGGATGTGCGAGAACGGTCCAGCCGTGAATGACAGGCATGGATCAAAGATCGACTTCGCCATCGATGGCACCATCAAGATCCACATCCATGTCCTTGACCAATGCCTGCATCCGACCCCGCAAAGCCTCGGGAAATTCAGCGATATGCTGAGGGTTTTCCTGCATATCTTTGGCCAGAAAGGTCAGGAAGTGATCAATCACCGGATCAGCCTCGTCTTCATCATCGACGCGCTCAATGGAAACATGACGGCTTTCGTCAATGTTGAAAGCAATCCGACCGCCATAACCCAGTCCAAGCGCATCCCGAACCGTCTTTGGAATCGTGACCTGACCTTTTTCAGTAATGGTGCTGATTTTGCGCATAAGAGCTGGCATTGGTGTCTCCCTATACGTCAAAAAAGTAAGGAAGAATCCTTACTTTGTCAAGTTTGCACATCAAACAAAGAACGCATTAGCGGTTCGCTAATTTTTATTGATTGTGATAGGCGGAATTATCAACTAAAAGAAGAGAACTAGCATTACCGGTTTGCAGCCTCTATAATAAAAATCATGTATGCAAAAAATCTTGAAAAACTTCTTCATGACATGCTCGCTGCTCACACTCGTTTTAATGAGACGCAGAAACGTTTTGAAAAATTGCGTGGCTCTGCATTATTGCCACGCGGACGCGAAAATGCCGCAAAACGATTGAGTGACATGCAAATCGCCAGCGCGGTATTAGGGTTCGCTCCAGTATCACCAGATTGGGCAGGCCATGCGTCTCTTGTTTTGGGAAGCCTCTGCCCTGTTGGCGGGCCAGCCGCCTCTTTCAAGGGCACAAAAAACCTGCAAGAAATGATTGCAATGCTCCTCTCGGATGATGAAAACTGTAAATCGCTTGCAGCATTAACATTAACAATTCAGCGAGACTTTGGAGATGAGGATTACTGCGCTCGCGCTGTATTCACCGACATCGGCGGTCAGAAAATTGTGTCTTATGTGTCGAAAATGGCGAACTCTCTTTTAAGCGCAGGAGCGGAAGGAAAGTACGACCACGAGAAAATGACTGCGATCTCAGCCCGACAACTAACATTAGGGCAAAGTTTTTTCATGCGCCTTAGGAGAGATGTTGAACTGTCTCGCCACCTTAACCGCCCTTTGAAAACGGATTGGACAGAATATAAAAATGAAGAGGAACGCG
>CAJYRE010000592.1 GCA_913776675.1 Rhizobiaceae bacterium | reverse complement strand
TCCGAGCGCTTGGCGGTGATCATGCCGCCCGCCACCGTGTTGTTGGTGTCCGGATCGATCAGGATAAAGGCACCCGTGGAGCGGTTTTGCTCGTAAGGGTCAAACACCGCCTTTTCGTCAAAGGCCAGATGCACTTTGCCAATCGCATTCATCGGCAAATCTTCGGCGGGGGCCCATTTGCCGCTTTTCAGGTCCAGCTTTTGCACGGGCTTGACCTGAACACGCTGGCGGCGGGAGCCGCTTTTCAGCCAGTAGCGCTTGTTGGGCACAATGCCATCGGGCTGCAGCGCAACCAACTGGGCATCAAAGGCAAGGCCAATCTGCGGTTCGTTTTCAAGCGACACAATCATATCGCCGCGCGAGACATCCACCTGACGGTCGAGAACCAACGTGATGGCATCGCCTGCCACGGCCGCATTGCGCACCAGATCAAACGTGACGATCTGCTTGACGTTTGCTACCGCACCGGATGGCAAAATCACCACGCTATCGCCCGGCTTGACGGAGCCACCGGCAACCGTGCCCTGATAGCCGCGGAAACTTTCGCCCGGACGGCTGACACGCTGCACTGGCAGGCGGAAGCCCGTGGATTGGGCCGAGCGTACCGTGGCCTTTTCCAGCGTTTCCACCAGTGTCGGACCATCATACCACGGCATGGAGGCCCGGCCGTCATACACCACGTTTTCACCTTTGAGCGCCGACATGGGGATGGCGGTGATCTGGCGCACGCCGAGTGTCAGGGCGATTTCCTTGAACTCATGCACAATCGCATCAAAACCGGCCTTGTCGTAGTTGGTCAGGTCGATCTTGTTGACGGCCAGCACGAATTGCTTGATGCCCATCAGCGAGGCAATCGTTGCATGGCGGCGGGTTTGTTCGAGAATGCCTGCGCGGGCATCCACCAGCAGCACGGCCAGATCGGCGGTCGATGCGCCGGTGGCCATGTTGCGGGTATATTGCTCGTGGCCGGGGGTGTCGGCGACAATGAAGGAGCGCTTGTCGGTGGCGAAATAGCGATAGGCAACATCAATGGTGATGCCCTGTTCGCGCTCGGCCTGAAGACCATCCAGCAGCAGCGCGAAATCCGGCAGGCCGAGATCGTTCTGCTTGCCGCTGTCACGCTTCAATGTAGCGGCCTGATCTTCCTTCACGGCTTTGGTGTCCCAAAGCAGACGGCCGATCAGGGTGGATTTGCCATCATCCACGGAACCGCAGGTGATGAGGCGCAAAGGACGAAGATCGCGTCCGACATAAACGGGCTCGGCCTGAGGGGCTGTGTTGGCGAGGGCTGTGGCGCTGGCGATCATCTCAAAAATATCCTTCGCGTTTTTTCTTTTCCATCGAGCCGGACTGGTCGCGGTCAATCGCGCGGCCCTGACGCTCAGACACAGTGGCAATTTCCAACTCGGCAATCACCTCATCCAGCGTAGTCGCCGTTGAGGGAATGGCACCGGTGAGTGGGAAGCAGCCCAGCGTGCGGAAGCGGATCATGCCTTCCTTCTTCACTTCGCCGGGCAGCAGTTCCAGCCGCTCGTCTCCGGCCCAGATCATCATGCCGTCGCGCTCCACATAGGGGCGCTTTTCGGCATAATAGAGGGGCACCAGCGGAATGTTTTCCGCCTGAATATAGCGCCAGATGTCCACTTCCGTCCAATTGGACAGCGGAAAGGCCCGTACGCTCTCACCCCGGCGGATCATGCCGTTGTAGATATTCCACAGTTCCGGACGCTGGTTGCGCGGATCCCATTTATGGTCCGGCGTACGGAAGGAATAGATGCGCTCCTTGGCGCGGGATGCCTCTTCATCACGACGGGCACCGCCAAAGGCGGCATCATATTTGCCGGCATCCAGCGCCTGACGCAAAGCTTCGGTTTTCATGATGTCGGTATAAAGCGCCGAGCCGTGGGTGAACGGCGTAACACCTTCTGCCTTGCCGCGCGGATTGGTATGCACCACCAGATCGAGATCATAACGGGCCGCCATTTCATCGCGAAAAGCGATCATTTCCTTGAATTTCCAGCCGGTATCAATGTGCAGCAGCGGAAACGGCACACGACCGGGATAAAACGCCTTGCGCGCCAAATGCAGCAGCACGGACGAATCCTTGCCGATGGAATAGAGCATCACCGGATTATCAAACTCGGCAGCCACTTCGCGGAAAATATGGATGGCCTCATTTTCCAACGCTTTCAAATGCGGGTCCAGCGGCGCGCGCGGGCCAACGTCCTTTGAATGCGGATCGAACTCGGATTGATGCAGATGCTTGACTTGATTGCCAGAGGCGGTCTGCGTGGCGGAGAGCTTTTCAGACATAACGGTCATTCTACCTTCCGGGACGTGATCGAAGCCATCGCTTCTGATCCCCTCCCCTTGACGATTATTGAGGGCTAAAGGCTGCTGGAATTGAGTGATGGAAGGGCGGCTTCTGGCACATGCAGGCCGCATTCGCGCTTCTCATCATTTTCCCACCACCAGCGCCCGGCGCGCTCCGGCTCACCGGGCTTGATGGCGCGGGTACACGGCTCACAGCCAATTGAGGGATAGCCTCTGGCATGCAACGGATTGATCGGCACTGCCTCAGCTTCCACATAGGCATTGATGTCCTCCAGCGACCAATCGGCCAGCGGATTGACCTTGATGAGGTTGCGCTCGGCATCATATTCGGCAAAAGGCGTGTTGGCACGATTGCCAGACTGGCTGCGGCGCAGGCCCGTGATCCAGACCGTGGCCCCTTCCAGCGCCTTGGCCAGTGGCACAAGCTTGCGCACATGACAGCAGGCATGGCGCGCTTCCACACTTTCATAAAAACCGTTCAGGCCATATTGCGCCGCATAGGCATCAATATCCTTCTGCTCAGGATAATACCGGGCGATGGAAACGTCAAAGCGCTCCTCGGTTTCCCGGATCAGATCCAGCGTTTCCTTGAACAAGCGCCCGGTTTCCAGCGTGGCCACATGGATGGCGACATTGGAAAGGCCGATGGCGGCGGTTATCACCTGATCTTCAATGCCAAGACTGGTGGTGAACACGGCGCGACCGCCCAGCTCTTCCACCAAGCGAAGGCGATCAACCAGATCGAGATCAGCAAGTGCCGCATCCAGTGTGGAGGCAGCCTGAACATTATCATGCGATGTCATGGGCTTTTTTCCTGCTACTGCGCAGAGTATTGCTGTTTTTCGCGCCTGCGAACAGGAATTGCCTTTCAAGCAAGGCGGATTGATGAGCAAATATCTCTAAAAGCCGCAGTTTGCTGCGCATTTCCTGCCAACAGCATGCAGGACGCGCTTGAGGCCTGCTCAACATCCGGCACAGAAGGCTGTGCCGGATGGTCTTTCAAAGGCTATAAAAGCTACCCCTGCGGATCATTGACCGCCGAGGAACGTGTCGCACCAGGTCTTTCCATCCTGATAAGGGCGATCACCCACGGCCTTGATGGACTTGATAACGTAATCCGACGAAACAGTCAGATCGACCTGGCAGCTCAGATATTGCGTGCGCGTGGTCTTTGTCTTGCCTTCTGCGGCGATCTTGCGGGTCTTGTATCCGCCGCGCCATGTATAAATGGTGGAGCTGCCGGATTGAACATCATTGATCGGCGGGCCGAACTGGGCAAAGAACTTGCCAGCGGGCTGCCCCACCCAGCGGGTTTCCATTGCGCTGGTCTTGGCAGCCGGCAACACGCCACCGCCTGATGTTGTTGTACACCCCGCCAGCGCCAGCGCCAGTCCCGCCGTCAGCATGATCTTGAAATTCATCCGCTCTATCCCTTGATTATCGGCCTGAAGCAGCCACCAATGGCACAGATTCCTGCCAGAACCCCGCGCCATGCTGCCCTGTTGTTGGCCTTTAGAACATTTCCGCACCGGTTGGAAACGCAGAAATACCCACACTCTTGTTTCAACGCATTTCCGCACGCAAAACCGCAAAGCACTTTTGCTGGAAATGCTGTAGCGCCAAAATCCCGCCTTGCAAATCACCAAGTTGCCCAGTCACAACAACTTGTCAAAAAACAAGCACGATTGCGGCCTCTGGGTCACGCTCAACAGGGCAAAAATTATTTCATCGCTGAACTTGCCTGTCATGAAAGCTTGGTTTATACCCCGCCTCACGAAAAGACGGAGTGTAGCGCAGTCTGGTAGCGCATCTGGTTTGGGACCAGAGGGTCGGGAGTTCGAATCTCTCCACTCCGACCATTCAGCAGCCAGAAGTTTTGCGCTGATCCTACTCTGAAAACTCCTGAACAATAAAAGGTTTATGGCTGCACAGCTCAGGCTTTGAAGCCCTTGATAAACGTTAAATTCTGCCCCATTTTTTTGTAGCCTCCCCGGTTTGTCCATCTTGCCAGCCCAAAAAGCTTGGTTTATATCGCTCATCACTGGTCACGGAGTGTAGCGCAGTCTGGTAGCGCACCACGTTCGGGACGTGGGGGTCGGATGTTCGAATCATCTCACTCCGACCAGTTGCAAATCATTGCTTTCAAAAGAATTTTTGTTGAAATCGCAGCTATACTTCCGATTCTAAATAACATTCACTTTGACCGGATTAAGTTCCTATCCTTCAAAACCTTTAAATACGGTCTGCCAAAGTCCTCGAAAATCTCTGAGCCTTCAAGCATGTCGGCACGCAGCAGAGGATCGACAGAATCGTCAATCTTGCCAC
>CAJYRE010000591.1 GCA_913776675.1 Rhizobiaceae bacterium | reverse complement strand
CTGCCGGCGGCATCAACGGCGAGAAGATCAAGATCGAGCTGGGCGACGACGTGTCTGACCCCAAGCAGGGCATCTCGGTTGCCAACAAGTTTGTTGCTGACGGCGTGAAATTCGTCATCGGTAACTTCAACTCCGGCGTTTCGATTCCGTCTTCTGAAGTCTATGCCGAAAACGGCATTCTGCAGATCACACCGGCTTCGACCAACCCGAAGTTCACCGAGCGCGGCATGTGGAACACCTTCCGCACCTGCGGCCGTGATGACCAGCAGGGTGCCGTTGCTGGCCAGTACATCTTTGATCACTTCAAGGGTGCCAAGGTTGCCTTCGTGCACGACAAGACCCCATACGGTCAGGGCCTTGCTGACGAAACCAAGAAGACCCTGAACAAGCTCGGCGTCAAGGAAGTGGTTTACGAAGGCATCACCCCCGGTGAGAAGGACTACTCCGCTCTGATCGCCAAGCTGAAAGAAGCTGGCGTATCGGTGATCTATTACGGCGGTCTGCACACCGAAGCTGGTCTGATCCTGCGTCAGATGGCTGACCAGGGTGTGAAGGCAACCATGATGTCCGGCGACGGCATCACCTCCAACGAACTGGCCTCGATTGCTGGCGACGCCGTCAACGGCACGCTGATGACCTTCCCACCAGATCCACGCAAGAACCCAGATGCGCAGGACGTTGTGAAGAAGTTCCGCGCTGCTGGCTTTGAGCCAGAAGCCTACACCCTCTACTCCTACGCTGCTCTGCAGATCGTTGCTGAAGCCGCCAAGGAAGCCAAGTCTACGGATGGTGAAAAGGTTGCCGCCACGATGAAGGCCAAGGGTCCGTTCAAGACCGTGATTGGTCCAATCGGCTTTGACGCCAAGGGCGACATCACCCGTCCTGACTACGTGATGTACACGTGGAAGAAGGGTGACGACGGCAAGTACTCCTACTTCCAGAACTAAGACAGTTTTGGTCTGTTAACATTTTGGGAAAGCCCGGCCTTGTGCCGGGCTTTTTGTTTTTACGATCCCGACTGATCGTGGATTTGTCTTTTACCGAATTGTTTTTATTGAAATAATTCTATTTTTCTGTGGCCGGGGATGAGCATGGCCATCAGGCCGTCCATGCTATTTTTGAATTTTGCGAACTCTCTCATAGACGCAACGTTAACCATTTGTTAACCAAATCACCCGTAAAACTCGTCAATGATTTGTTCACAAAGATGACTAAAGTGCTAACAGAACCACGCTCCATCAGAATCAAAGGCCGGTCGTTTCTGGCGGTCGTCCTGTCACCGGATTTGCCGGTGACGCAATGGTTGGAGCGGCTGGATGATCTGGCCTCGCGCTCGGCGGGCTTTTTTCTGGGCCGCCCGGTGGTGCTGGATGTGGCTGAGCTGGACATAAACCGTGAGCAGTTGAAAGAGCTGATCTCTGAGCTTGCCAGCCGCAATGTCAGCATCATGGGTCTTGAGGGCGCAAAGCCTTCAATGGTCGAGAAGGGCATGCCGCCGATTCTCAAAGGTGGCCGCCCGGTTGCCGATGTTGACGTGTCTAAATCTGCCCCTTCACCAGAGCCAAAGCCGCAGATGGCGCAGGCACCGGAACCTGAAACCGTTGAGGACGAGCCAAAGGCTGACATTCGTGTGCCGGATGTACATCATGTGGTGCAGTCAATCATCATTTCGGAAACGGTGCGTTCTGGCCAATCGGTGATTTTCACCGAAGGCGATGTGACTGTGCTGGGCTCGGTGTCATCGGGTGCGGAAATTATCGCGGGCGGTTCGATTCATATTTACGGCGCGTTGCGGGGCAGGGCCATGGCGGGCTCGGTGGGCAATACAGCGGCGCGGATTTTTTGCCGCAAGATGGAGGCCGAATTGGTGGCCATCGATGGCATTTACAAGATGGCGGATGATCTGGCTCCCGAATTGCTGGGCAATCCGGTGCAGCTCTGGCTGGAAGAGGACGCCATCAAAGCCGCCAGAATGGCATAATGTAAGGTCAGTTTGACGCCGCCTTGCGATGTTAAAAACAGAAGAGTTTGATTCGGCATGGGCCGAATTGTGAGACATACCAGCAGCTTGGGCCGTATTCGGCGAAAGACAGGAGAGCAAGATGGGGAAGGTCATTGTTGTGACATCAGGCAAGGGTGGGGTTGGCAAAACCACATCCACGGCCGCCCTTGGCGCAGCGCTTGCCCAAAAGGGCGAGAAGGTTGTGGTTGTGGATTTCGATGTCGGCTTGCGCAATCTCGATTTGGTGATGGGTGCCGAGCGCCGGGTGGTTTACGATCTGGTCAACGTTATTCAGGGCGATGCCAAGCTCACACAAGCGCTGATCCGCGACAAGCGGGTTGATACGCTGTTTTTGCTGCCCGCCTCGCAAACCCGCGATAAGGACAATCTCACGCCCGAAGGTGTGGAATGGGTGATTGCCGAGCTGAAAAAGCATTTTGATTGGGTCATCTGCGATAGCCCGGCTGGCATTGAGCGCGGTGCAACCCTTGCTATGCGCCATGCCGATGTGGCCGTGGTTGTCACCAACCCGGAAGTGTCGTCAGTGCGCGATTCTGACCGCATCATCGGCCTGCTGGATAGCAAGACCGTGAAGGCCGAGCGCGGCGAACGGATGGAAAAGCACCTGTTGCTGACTCGCTACGATGCCACCCGCGCCCAGCGCGGCGATATGCTGAAGGTGGAAGACGTGCTGGAAATCCTGTCCATCCCGCTTCTCGGCATTATCCCGGAAAGCTCTGATGTGCTGAAGGCGTCGAATATGGGCGCGCCAGTCACCCTTTCTGAAACGAAGAGCGCCGCGGCTGCCGCTTACTTTGAAGCGGTCCGCCGCCTGTCCGGGGAAGAGCTTCCTGTGTCCATGCCCGGCGAAAAACGCGGCCTGCTCGGCAAGATTTTCTCACGGAGG
>CAJYRE010000590.1 GCA_913776675.1 Rhizobiaceae bacterium | reverse complement strand
CGCACGGGGGCGGGCACGATGACGGCTGGCGCTGGCTCAAATATCTCTGGAAGCGTCTCTGCAACAACCGGCGCAGCAGGCGCTTCTTCAATAGGTGCAACAGGCTCAGGCTCTACTGACACGCTCACCTCAACAGCCTCAACCTCTGGCTCCACCGCAACAGCCACAGGCATCATCATGCCCGGCAACACAAAGGGCGGATAGACGTCAGCCGTGATCTGCCATTGCAATGGCAGCGAAATAGGCTGCTCCTTGGCAACAGGCACATGCTTGAGCTTGATCTCACGATAAAACGCCGCAACGGAGCCATAAAGCGGCATGCCAATTGGCCTTGAAACCGGAACATAGGGTTCCGCTGCAACAGCAGGCACCGAAACCGCTTCGTCCTCATCGAAGGACATCATTTCAAAAAAAGCAAAATCTGAAACTGCAAGTTTACCCGAAGCAAAAGCCACGTTGTCTTCTCTCTTTGCATGAACTGTCAATGCTGGCTGCACATCAGCAACAAGCGCATCTTGCACCGGGGCATCATCCGCCTTCAAATGCACGGCAATATCCTCTGGCATCCGCATGGCAGCGGCGGCCTGACGCAACCGTATGGCCTCCAGAGATTGGGCCGTCATCAGCGGATCAGGCACCGATGACACCACCTCAACCACAACAGACTCAGTCTCAGGCTGAGGCGCGGCGACCTCTTCAACAGATACAGGCGTCTCAACAGGCTCCTGCTCCGCCACAACCTCAACCGGCTTTGGCTCCACAGGACGCGGTGGCGGATTGCGGCGCGGCACAATCAACGGACTGCCCGTCTTGGGCAAGCCGAATGAATTGGTTGGCGCAGAGGATGCAAAAAGGCTGGATGATGGCGTCGTCGCAGCGGCTGGTGCCACATTCTGGGCTCTTTGCTGCGCCAGCGATGCCTGCAAAGCGGCGGTGGCGGCTTGCTCGGCAGCCTGCCGCTCTGCTTCCGCTTCTGCCTCACGGCGGCGGGCAATCACGCTTTCCGGCGTGCGGGTAAACCGCACATTCGGCCCCAGCACAAAAGCAGATTGCCATGGCTCCAGCGGTGTCTTTTTGGCGTTTTCAGGAATCACCGCCTGACGGTCATCGCCATAATGTATTGCTCCATCGTCCTGATCATCATGATCGAATTGCTCAGTGGAACGAGAGGTGTTCTGTGTTGGAAAACGCATGATGCCTGACACTCAAGTGAGAAGACTTATTTTCTGTCTAAGAGAAGTAAAAAATAAAGGTTAACCACTCGTTTCAAACGGCCAGCAAAACGTAAGAGCCGTTACGATTTATTGAGGTTAAGCCTTTGTTTTCCCATGGATGCAAACGGGAATATTGCAGCAAAAATCTTCCACCCCTTTGAAAACAGAGGATAATCAGCCTCCTTGCATTTTCCTGTGTCAAAATGAGTGCTGCCTCTGACGCCCATTGCGCCGCAGAAATGGATTGCTGCTGGCATTGCAGCCTTAACCATGGCAGTTTCCAGCGAAAGACATTCAGGAGGAAACCATGGCAGACACATTCACCGCCGTTGTCATCGATCAGGTTGATGGCAAACCCAAAGGCCAGTTTCGGGAACTCTCTCTCAGCGACCTGAGCGACCATGATGTCTTGGTGGAAGTGGCCTACTCCACCCTGAACTACAAGGATGGTCTGGCCTTTACGGGTGCGGGTCGCATTGCCCGCCGCACCCCCATCATTGCCGGTGCGGATTTGGCGGGAACCGTTGTCGAATCACGCTCGCCCGACTGGAAGCCCGGTGATCGGGTGGTGGTGAACGGCTTTGGCATGACCGAAACCGAGGGCGGCGGCTACACCCGATTTCAGCGGGTCAAGCCGGAATGGCTGCTGCGGGTGCCTGAAGGCTTTTCGCTGGAACAAGCCATGGCCATTGGCACGGCTGGCTACACGGCGGCCCTCTGTGTGCTGGCACTGGAAGACTGGGGCACCATTGCCACCAACAGTGGTGAGGTTGTTGTTTCAGGTGCCGCTGGCGGTGTTGGCTCCATGGCTGTCAGCCTGCTGGCAACACGCGGCTACCGGGTGACAGCATCCACCGGGCGCGCAGAAACCCATGATTATCTGCGAGAATTGGGCGCGTCAGATTTCATTGACCGCGCAGCCTTGCTGGAAAAAGGTGGCGCTTTGCAAAAAGAGCGCTGGAGCGGTGCAATTGATACGGTTGGCTCCACCACTCTTGCCAATATCATTGCCCAGACAGTGTATGGCGGCGCGGTGGCCGCCTGCGGTCTGGCCGGAGGAGCCGATCTTTCCGCCACTGTCATGCCCTTTATCCTGCGCGGCGTGGCGTTGTTGGGCATTGATTCGGTGATGACACCGATGACAAAACGGGTGCGCGCCTGGGATTTTCTCGATCAACACCTCAACCGCGATCATCTTTCGGCAATGACCCGTGTGGAACCCATGTCCAATCTGCCTAGTTTGGCTGAGGCCATTCTGGCTGGCCAAATTCGCGGGCGTGTGGTGATTGATGTCACACAATGAGCTCATTGGCCTTTCAGGTTTCGTCAAAACCTGAAAGGCATTGATCGGCAGCCCTTCCCCACCACGAATTTCAATTCAAGATTGATTTTTTTCGACATCTAAGCCTTCGAATTAAAAGATGACAAAAAGAATCATGTTTTTGTTGACAGGCCAAAAAATCGCGCTAAAGTTCGGCCATCAGAAAATTCAATAAAATTTCTGATCAACATAAACGTCTAGGGAGACGTCGATGAATATGATTATTTCAAGATATTTTCTCATGAACCCAAACAAACTCATCCCAACTGAAGAAGTAGATGAGGACCATGTTATTTCTCTTGAAAAGAGAATATTGGAACAGGGTGTATGGACAACCCCGATTTACATTCATAAAGACGCATTGTTTGTTATGGATGGGCATCATCGTCTGACTGTTGCCAAAAGACTTCAACTCGACCTTATCCCCGTCATGTTGATGGATTACGACACAGTCGAAGTCACTGCCTGGCGAGAAGGTGAGATTATAACGCCGCATCGTATCTTTGCGATGGCACGCAGTGGTGGCAAATTTCCAATCAAAACAACACGCCATATCTTCAAGGGGCCCAAGCCAACATGCGCTGTTTCCCTTGATGATCTCAAATATACGCCCATCACGGCCCACAGAGCGGTGCCGATGGATGGTGTCGGATACATGATGACCTCATCATAACAATCTTCGACAAACTCAATCAACCTTAACGAGCATTTCCGGATGCGCGACAGGATCGCGTATGCGCTGGACATGCTGCTGCGCACCGACAGCAAGCGTGCCCTTTCGGGTTCGTCTTGAGCCTTCGTGCGCCCAAAATTCACATTCGTTTAGAAAAGGACAGCGTATGACCAAGTCATATCTGCATACACCCGCTTTGCATATTCTCAGCCGAACCGACATTGCCGATATTGAATTGCCGCCCGCCGAGGTGATCCGGCTGGTTGAGGATGCCTATCGATATTATGCCAATGGAGCCTCTCGGTGCCCGACAAAGCTGATGATGCCTCTGCCGAAAGAGGAACGCGACTCCGTCTCCTATTCCATGCTGGGTTATGACGGTGCGCTGGAGCAATTGGGATTCAAAACATCCTATCGCCAAGGCACGGACAGCGCCGAAAAATACTACACAACCATCAGCCTCTACGATGACACAACCGGCCTGCCATTCGCCTTGATGGATTGCCAGCGCATTGGCGGCTCCCGCACACCCGCAACAACGGCCATTATTGCCAAATATTGCGCAAAGGAAAATCCCCAGTCTGTTTTGATGGTCGGAACCGGCGCGCAAGGCA
>CAJYRE010000589.1 GCA_913776675.1 Rhizobiaceae bacterium | reverse complement strand
GCGACCAGCCCCTTGGCGCTCCAACATCCAACCGGGATATTCCGCAGGCAGGGCACTGACCTCATCCAGCCGCGCCATGTCCTCAACCGTCAAATGCAGATCGACAGCCTTGATATTTTCTTCCAGTTGCGCCAGCCGCTTGGCTCCAATGATGACACTGGTTACAAACGGCTTGGCCAGAATATAGGCCAGCGCCACTTCGGCAACGCTTGCATGATGCGCCTTTGCTATTTCCCGCATCACGGCCACACAATCCCACGCCCGGTCTCTGTTGACGGGTGGAAAGTCAAAATTGGCGCGGCGACCTTCACCATTGCCGGGCGCACCCGGGCCATACTTGCCGGACAGCAAGCCACCCGCCAGCGGCGACCAGACCATCAAACCCATTTTCTCTTCTTTCAACAGCGGAACAATTTCGCGCTCCAGATCACGCCCCGCGATGGAGTAATAGGCCTGCACCGTTTCAAACCGGGCGTAACCCTTGCGCTCTGAAATGCCAAGCGCCTTGGCAATGCGCCAGGCCGCCCAGTTCGACAGGCCGATGTAGCGCACCAGATCACGGGAGACGAGATCATCCAGCGCCCGCAAGGTTTCATCAATGGGTGTCACGGTATCAGTGGCGTGGATCTGGTAGAGATCGATATAGTCCAGCTGCATCCGCTCAAGGCTTGCTTCGACCTGATCGAGAATATGCCCGCGCGATGCACCCCGATCATTGGGCTTATCGCCCATCTCACCGTAAAACTTGGTGGCAATCACCACATCTTTGCGCGGAACGTTGAGATTGCGAAGCGCTTGCCCCAGAATTTGCTCCGACACACCGCCCGAATAAACATTGGCCGTATCAATAAAATTAATGCCCGCCGCCAGCGAGCGTTCCACAATGGTATCCGCTGCCGCCTGATCCACATCGGCGATTGCGCCCCATCTGCCAGACCCTGCCTCGCCAAATGTCATGGTTCCAAGGCACAGCTCAGAAACAAAAAGGCCCGTATTTCCCAATTGATTGTAACGCATGATGTGAAACTCCCGGTGATGAAAGCAGGATAGCGAAGAACTGATAAACCCAAGATGTGACGCACATTCACCGTGTTTCAAGACGCCCAGCGGTCACATTGTCCGTGACAACAAAAAAGGGGCAGCCAAGCCGCCCCTTTTATCAGTCTCATTCAAGAGTTAGCCAAACAGCACAAGCGTACTTTGCAGTGTCTTCCAAACTCCCCACAACAGTGGAATTCCGACAAGAGACCATGCCAATGCCGCCTTGACATCGAAACCACCCGTACCAATCCCGAAGGAGCCGGTTGGGCCGCCGCTGGCCGTGGCCGATTTGGCCTGAAGCTCGGCCACCTCTGCATCAGACATAAACCATTTATCCGACAAAGGCTTGACGAAGAAATTGGCAATCAGCCCCAGCAAAAGCATGCCAGAGAGAATGTACATTGTGCCGCTGTAAAGGTCTGGACCCGGAACCACACCGGCTGAGATTTGCGCTTCACGAATGTAATTGACCACGGTTGGCCCCAGAATACCGGCTGTAGCCCAGGCCGTCAGCAGGCGTCCATGGATAGCACCCACGAATTGCGTGCCAAAAATATCGGCCAGATAGGCCGGCACCGTGGCAAAGCCACCGCCATACATGGACAAAATCACGCCCAGAGCCAGCACAAACAGCGCCTTGGAGCCGAGAGCAGCCAAAGTTGGTGTCAGCGCATACAGCACAATGCCCAGCAGGAAGAAGCAATAATAGGTGTTCTTGCGTCCGAGACGATCGGACATGGAGGCCCAGAAGAAACGCCCACCAATGTTGAACAAGGACATCAGCCCGGTGAAACCAGCAGCAATGGCGGCAATCTGCGCCTTCTGGCCTGCATCCAGCTGCGAGAAGGAAAGACCGGGCTGACCAATCAGTGAACCGGCAAAAATTTCCTGAAGCATGGGCGAGGCAACCCCAAGCACACCAATCCCAGCCGACACGTTCAGACAGAGAACAGCCCAAATCAGCCAGAATTGCGGGGTTTTATGGGCGTCACGCAAATGAACATGGCGGTGGGTAATCATGCTGCTTTTGGCAACAGGCGGAACCCAGCCCTCTGGACGCCAGCCAGCTGGAGGAATGCGATAGCTAAACGCACCGCCCATCATGAAGACGAAATAGATGGCCGCCATCACCAGAAACGTCTGCCAGACACCGACCGTATTTTCGACACGAAAATAGGTCATCAGAATATTGGCCAGTGGCGCACCAATCATGGCACCGCCACCAAAGCCCATAATGGCCATGCCGGTTGCCATACCCCGGCGATCCGGGAACCATTTGATCAGGGTGGAAACCGGCGAGATATAGCCAAGACCAAGGCCTATTCCGCCAATGACACCCGCACCCAACCACATCAACCACAGTTGATGGGTCATGACCCCGATTGATGCGATGACAATGCCGCCACACCAGCAACAGGCCGAGACAAATCCTGCTCGCCGCGGACCAACCCGCTCCAGCCAGCCGCCCCAAAGAGCGGCGGAACAGCCAAGAAGAACGAAGAAAAGGGTATAGATCCAACCCAGATCTGCCACACGCCAGTTACAACTGGTCGTGGTCAGCGCATCCAGCAGTGTCATCGTTGTGCAGCTTGCAGGCACATTTGCGCCCAGCGCCTTACTCAGAGGCAGCCAGAAAACGCTGAAACCATAGGCCATGCCGATGCACAGATGAATGGCCAGAGCGGCTGGCGGCACAAGCCACCGATTGAAGCCCGGCTGGGCAATAATGCGTTCCCGATCTAAAAGACCGGCAGTTGATGGCGCACTCACTCCCGGCGCACTCGTGACTGCCATTTGCTTCCCTCCTAATATTGTATTTTTAATATTTTTGGCAATGAACCAACATTTCAAACGATCCCGCTTGCTTAAGTACAGTCAGCTCCGAACCTCTCCGGAAAGCCCAAAAGCTTTGGCAGACTGGTCCTCGGGTCGTTGAATCGATTTTGCAGCCGCAACCACCAAAGGGTCAAAACCATTTTCGCCCGCATCAAGCAATTGGAAAAACTGCTTTCGCATCCGTGGCTCCCAAAATTTGTTGATGTGGTTGGCAATGCCCGACACTTGCTCGTTTTCGGCTTGCGACTTGAAAAAAGTGGCAATCTGATTGGCCATGCGGACCAGTTTCTCAGTGATATGATCATGCGACATGGCTTGATGCTCCGGTCTTCAATCGATCTGTTCGGGTAAAAATTTCAAAATCCTGGCCGCGCGCAATGCCAATCAGCGTCATGCCCGCCGTCTCTGCCGTGCGAATCGCCAAGGCCGTGGGACCCGAAATGGCAATCAGAACCGGACAACCTAACGCGGCTGCCTTTTGCACCATCTCGACAGAAAGCCGGCTGGTGACCACCACCGCCCCCTCATCACCCCGCCGCCCGGCGCGCAACACCGCGCCCGCAAGCTTATCCAGCGCATTGTGGCGGCCAACATCTTCGCGCACTGCCAGCAATCCTTCGCCGGGAATGAAAAAACCGGCCCCATGCACCGCATGCGTTTGTCGATTGAGGTCTTGCTGAAGGGTTAATGCTTCAACAGCAGCCTGAATATCGGAAGGCTCGAGCTGCAAATGCACATCCACAACACTGGGCACCACCCGACTGGCTTGCTCGATGGATTCAATACCGCAAAGACCACACCCCACAGGCCCGACCATGCGGCGACGGCGCACCCTCAAGGCTTCGGCCTCGGCATCCCGCAGAGTCACCTGCACATCAATTCCATCTCCAGCCTTCCATGGCTCGACAGCAAGCACATCCGTGACATCGGCGATAATCCCCTCGGCCAACGAAAAGCCGATGGCAAAATCCTCAAGGTCTGCCGGGGTTGCCATCATCACAGCATGGGTGGAACCGCCGTAAGAGAAAGCAATGGGCACTTCTTCGGGAACAGTGCGGGTTGCCTGATGCAGGCCCCCGCCCTGATATTGCAGTTCAGAAACAATGGAGGTGCGGTCTGGCTTGATCATCGGTACTCCCGCAGCACATCCACCATGATTCACTCCGCCGCTTCCATTTTGCCCGCGATCCGGCGAGATTGACGCGACAATTCCTCGTAATCCTTCTGCCATTCGGTTGGGCCATTGGATGGAGACACCTGCACCGCCGTCACCTTGTATTCCGGGCAATTGGTGGCCCAGTCGGAAAAGTCTGTGGTGATCACATTGGCCTGCGTATCGGGGTGGTGGAAGGTGGTATATACCACGCCCGGAGCCACACGATCGGTGATCAGCGCCCGCAAGGATGTATCACCAGAACGGCTGGCAAGCTTGATCCAGTCCCCATCCTTGATGCCGCGTTGTTCGGCATCATGCGGATGAATTTCCAGCCGATCTTCCGCGTGCCAGACAGTGTTTTCAGTCCGGCGGGTCTGGGCACCGACATTATATTGCGACAGGATACGGCCCGTGGTGAGCAAGAGCGGGAAGCGAGGCCCTGTCCGCTCATCGGTTGCCACATATTCTGTGCGGATAAACTTACCCTTGCCGCGCACAAAGCCATCTGTGTGCATGATCGGCGATCCATGCGGATGCTTTTCATTGCAGGGCCATTGCACCGAGCCATTCTGCTCCAGATAGTCGTAGGAGACACCAGCAAAGCTTGGCGTGGTGGCGGCAATCTCATCCATGATCTGCGATGGGTGGGTGTAATTCCACTTGAGCCCCATGGCCTGCGCCATTTTCTGGGTCACTTCCCAGTCGGCATAGCCATTCTTCGGCGTCATCACCTTGCGCACGCGGTTGATGCGGCGCTCGGCATTGGTAAACGTGCCATCCTTTTCCAGGAAGGTCGAGCCGGGCAAGAACACATGGGCGTAATTGGCTGTCTCATTGAGGAAGAGATCATGCACCACCACGCATTCCATGGCGGCAAGGCCCGCCGACACATGCTTGGTGTCGGGGTCAGACTGAAGAATATCCTCACCTTGAATATACAGCCCCTTGAACGTGCCTTCCACCGCCGCATCCAGCATGTTGGGAATGCGCAGACCCGGCTCATTGTTGAGCGTCACGCCCCAGAGCTTTTCAAAGGTGTCGCGGGTGGCATCGTCAGAAATATGCCGATAGCCGGGAAGCTCGTGCGGGAACGAGCCCATATCGCACGAACCCTGCACGTTGTTCTGGCCACGCAGCGGGTTCACGCCGACGCCGGGGCGACCAATATTGCCCGTGACCATCGCCAGATTGGCAATCGCCATGACGGTGGTGGAGCCTTGGCTGTGCTCGGTCACACCCAGACCATAATAGATCGCGCCATTGCCGCCGGTGGCATAAAGCCGGGCCGCGCCCCGCAGATCGGCAGCCGGAACGCCCGTGAATTTTTCAGTTTCTTCCGGGCTGTGCTGCGGATCAGCCACAAAGGCCGCCCAATCTTCAAACTCCGACCAATCACAGCGTTCACGGATAAACGCTTCATTGGCGAGACCCTCAGTCACAATCACATGGGCAATGGCCGTCATCACCGCCACATTGGTGCCGGGCTTCAGCGGCAGATGGTAAGCCGCCTTCACATGCGGGGTCTTGACCAGATCAATCCGGCGCGGATCGATGACAATCAATTTCGCACCCTTGCGCAGCCGCTTTTTCAGCCGCGAGCCAAACACTGGATGGCCGTCTGTGGGGTTGGCACCAATCACCACCACCACGTCGGACTGTTCAACGCTGTCAAAATCCTGTGTGCCTGCCGACGTACCAAACGCCTGCCCCAGACCGTAGCCGGTGGGCGAATGGCAAACGCGGGCACAGGTATCGACATTGTTATTGCCAAAGCCAGCGCGGATCAGCTTTTGCACCAGATAGGTTTCTTCATTAGTGCAACGAGATGAGGTGATGCCGCCAATGGAATCGCGGCCATACTGATATTGCAGCCGCTTGAACTCGGAGGCCACATAAGCAAAGGCCTCGTCCCAGCTCACTTCGCGCCATGGGTCGCTGATCTTTTCGCGGATCATCGGGTTGAGAATCCGGTCCTTGTGGCTGGCGTAACCATAGGCGAACCGACCCTTGACACAGGAATGGCCGCGATTGGCCTTGCCATCTTTCCATGGCACCATGCGTACGAGTTCTTCACCGCGCATTTCGGCCTTGAACGAACAGCCAACGCCGCAATAGGCGCAGGTGGTCACCGCCGAATGCTCCGGCTGGCCAATGGCAATCACCGACTTTTCCGTCAGTGTCGCGGTAGGACAGGCCTGCACGCAAGCACCGCAAGACACGCATTCCGACTCCAGAAACGCCTCATGGGCACCGGGCGAAACACGGCTATCAAAGCCGCGACCTTCAATGGTCAGCGCAAACGTTCCCTGCACTTCTTCGCAAGCCCGCACGCAGCGCGAACAGACAATGCATTTGGACGGATCATAAGTGAAGTACGGATTGCTCTCATCCTTCGGCATGTAGCGGGCATTCACATCGCCACCAGCCCGCGCCTTGACGTGATTGTCCCCCTCATAGCCATAGCGTACATCACGCAGGCCCACCGCGCCTGCCATGTCCTGCAATTCGCAATCGCCATTGGCGGCGCAGGTCAGACAGTCGAGCGGGTGGTCGGAGATATACAGCTCCATCACCCCTTTGCGGATCTGCTTTAGCCGTTCCGTCTGGGTATGCACCACAATGCCGGGCGCGCAGGGCGTGGTGCAGGAGGCCGGAGTACCATTGCGGCCCTCGACCTCCACCAGACAGAGCCGACAGGAGCCAAAGGCATCCACCATATCGGTGGCGCACAGCTTTGGCACCTGAATGCCCGCCTCCATGGAAGCCCGCATGATCGAAGTGCCCGCAGGCACCGTCACTTCGCGACCATCAATGGTCAGCGTGACCATCTCGGTGGACTTGGAAGCAGGTGTGCCATAGTCAATTTCGTGAATGAGCGACATGAGTGTTACTCCGCAGCTTCAATAAGAGGGGCAGTGGGCGCAAAATCATCAGGGAAGTGCGTCAGCGCACTCATAACCGGATAGGGCGTGAAACCACCCAGCGCACACAGCGATCCAAATTTCATGGTGTTGCACAGGTCTTCGAGCAGAGCCTTATTCTTCTCCGGCTCAATCCCCTTAGCAATCCGATCCACCGTTTCCACGCCACGGGTGGAGCCAATGCGGCAGGGCGTGCACTTGCCGCAGCTTTCCACAGCGCAGAATTCCATGGCAAACCGGGCCTGTTTCAGCATATCGGCGCTGTCGTCAAACACCACCACGCCCGCATGGCCAATCAAGCCGCCAGCCGCGGTAAAGGCTTCATAATCAAACACGGTGTCGAACAGTGATGCCGGGAAATAAGCCCCAAGCGGCCCACCGACCTGCACGGCCTTGACCGGACGGCCTGAAATGGTGCCACCGCCGATGTTGTTGATCAACTCGCCCAAGGTCACACCAAAGGCTGTTTCATACAGCCCACCGTGCTTGAGATTGCCTGCCAACTGGATCGGAATGGTGCCATGCGAGCGGCCAACGCCGAAATCACGGTAGAATTGCGCACCCCGATCCATGATCACCGGCACAGACGCCAGTGACATCACGTTGTTGACCACTGTTGGCTTGCCAAACAGACCTTCCAGGGCTGGAAGCGGCGGCTTGGCGCGCACCACGCCGCGCTTGCCTTCCAGGCTGTTGAGCAACGAGGTTTCCTCGCCACACACATAAGCACCAGCGCCTTCACGCACTTCCATATCGAACGCGTAAGTGGAACCCAGCACGGAAGCCCCCAATATGCCTTCCTTGCGGGCAATCTCGATAGCGTCTCGCATGGTGGCTATGGCATGCGGATATTCCGAGCGGGTATAGATATACCCCTTGGTGGCCCCGACTGCGATGGCAGCAATGGCCATGCCCTCGATCAACACGAAGGGGTCGCCTTCCATGATCATACGGTCAGCAAAGGTGCCACTATCGCCTTCATCGGCATTGCAGACGATGTATTTCTGATCGGCCTTGGCGTCACCCACCGTCTTCCACTTGATGCCGGTGGGAAAACCAGCGCCGCCACGACCACGCAAGCCGCTATCGGTGACCTGCTTGACAATATCCGCAGGCGTCATGGCGATGGCTTTGGTCAGCCCGGTCAATCCCTTGTAATGCCGATAATCGTCAAGGGAGAGCGGATCGGTAATGCCGCAACGCGAAAAGGTCAGGCGCGTCTGATTCTTCAGATAAGGAATTTCACTTGTCAGCCCATGACAGAGCGGATGCGCTGCGCCTGTGAGAAAGCTGGCATCAAACAGGCCCGCCACATCCGATGGTGTCACCGGACCATAGGCAATCCGACCATGCTCGGTGCGCACTTCCACCAGCACTTCCAGCCACAACAGGCCACGCGAACCATTGCGGACGATTTTGACATCGATATTACGTTCTTTGGCTTCGCGCTCAATAGTCGCTGCCACTTTATCGGCACCAACAGCAAGTGCCGCAGCATCACGGGGTACAAAAACCGTCACGCTCATCAGCGTACCTCCGCCACAATGTCGTTCAGACAGTCTTCATTCAGCCGCCCATACAGGTTCTCATCCAGCATGGCTGCAGGTGCCGATGCACAGAGGCCGAGACAGAACACGGGCTCCAGTGTCACCGCACCATCGGCGGTGGTTTCGTGCCAATCAATGCCGAGTTTGGTTTTGATTTTGTCCGCAAGAGGCTCGCATCCCATAGATTGGCAAGCCTCGGCCCGACAGAGTTTCAGCACATGACGGCCAGACGGATGGTCCCGGAAATCATGATAGAAGGTCACAACACCATGCACTTCTGCCCGCGACAGATTCAAGGCTTTAGCAATGATTTGCTTTGCATTTTCAGGAATATAGCCAAATTCAGCCTGAACGGCGTGCAGAATGGGCAAAAGAGGCCCCTCCATAGTGAGGTGATCCTCAATGATCTGCTCAATGCGCGCCGCCTCTTGCTGGGCAGCTACGTGAATATTCATCCCGGTTCCTCCCGATCAGACTATTCTATCGTCAACTTGGTAACGGGATGAATAACCCCTGAAACCTGAAGGGTGTGACGCTGGAACGCTGAAAAAATCTCAAATTTCAACTCTTCCTAAGCATGCACGGCCCATTGCCATCGGGTCAATACTGCGTTTTCGTTACGCGATAGAAAAAACCTATCAAAATGCCTGTGCATGTGCGAGATTGCGCGCCTCATGCAACAGCGCTGATACCAGCGGCGTATAGGGTTCACGGTGGGTGGCGACCAACCCCACCATATGCCGGCTGTGTGGATCGTGAATGGGCACCATGCGGATCTCTGCCGGGAAACCGAAGGATTCGGCCACATTGCGCGGCATAATCGAAGCCCATTGCCCGGTGCGAATGTGAGAAAACAGCACGATCATGGAATTTGATTCCAAGGTAGGCTTTGGCTCCACTCCAGCCGCGAGCAAATGCTGATTGATAATCCGACGATTTTGCATATCCGGCGTCAAAAGACAGAGCCGCAAACCGGAAACTTCGCCCCATGTCATCGATTCCCGATCCGCCAACGGTGTTCCCGCAGCCGCAATCAGGTGATACTGCTCTTCGTAAAGCGGCACGGATGTAACCCGACCAAGTGGTTCATTATCCAGATAGGTAATACCCGCATCAATCTCAAGATTTTCCAGCAAGCTCAAAACCTGCAAGGAGTTGCGCGAGAGAATCTGAAACGTCACCTCAGGATGACGCAGTTGAAACGGCTCGGTCAATTTCTGCACCATAGCCAGAGCGGTGGGGATCACAGCAATTCTGATATGTCCTGCCAGACCATTTCGGGCAGCCCGCATTTCCTCACGCATTGTGCGGGCATCCCCCACAATCCGCCGCGCCCACTCCAGCACACGCTGACCTTCAGGCGTCAACCCTTGAAATCGTGAGGCGCGCTGAACCAAAGCCACACCAAGCTGGTCTTCCAGTTGCCGGATCGCCGCTGACAATGTGGGTTGCGAAATACCGCAATCTTCGGCCGCCCGTCCAAAATGCTGCGCTCTGGCCAGAGCAATAAAAAACTCGAGTTTATCGATCACGCTCACCTCCTGCCCGTCATGCCTATGTCATCAGGATCAAGGCAAGACGCAAGCGAAAGCTGAGACGCAGCCAAGAGGCTGCATAGGCCGAAAGCAGCCACCTATACCGCATTGCCACAAGGGAAACGAGCTTTATTGCAGTTCTGGAGTATCCGGGACGCAATACAAACGATACAGCAGCGCAACAACCTCCTGAACAGAGGGATTGGCGATAGAATAATAAATCTGACGCCCGTCACGCCGACTTTCAACCATTCCATCAGCCCGCAAGCGCGCCAATTGCTGTGAAACAATTGCCTGTTGCAACTGCAACAGATTCTCAAGCTCACCAACAGTCTTCTCGCCTTTGCAAAGAATGCATAAAATAAGCAATCTGTTTTCATGTGAGAGTGCCTTGAGCAACGTAACCGCCTCGGCGGCCTGCTGCATAAACTCAACCTCTGGCATTGCTGAGCTTTCAGTATCGGTCAAAAAAGGCATTGTCTTCTCCATTCAGCCTATTTGAACAATAACCACGTGTCCCCACACCGTGCCCCGAAGCGGTCATCGCCATACAAAAAATTAAAACGAAAGAGATGAGGAAAGATCCCTCAACAATGACGCACTGCGATGCAGTGCGTCATGTTCTTTTGAGTCCAGCTCCGGCACCAGATCCATGATAATACCCTGCGCACCGATAACGCGGGGCACCGATGCCGCAACCGAACGAACTCCGGCAATCTCTTCCGTTACACTTGATACCGACAGAATATCGCGCTGATCCGCAGAGATCGCTTTGACAATACGGGCCAAGCCCGCCCCAATGCCAAAATAGGTTGAACCCTTGCCACGAATGATACGGGCCGCAGCATTGCGGACACCATCATCAATCTTGGCCAGCACAGCATCGTTTATTGGCTTGCCCCTCTGCTGCGCAAAGGACAGAAGCGGCACCGAGCCTATGCGGGCATTTGACCAGGCAAGAACCTCGCTATCACCATGCTCGCCCAACACATAAGCATGAACGGCTTGTGGAGACGTTTCCAAATAGTTTGCCAACAGCGAACGGAATCGCGCTGTATCCAAAATGGTTCCAGAGCCAATCACCCTGCACGGCGGCAACCCTGAAAGCCGTGTGGCAACATCGGTCATCACATCCACCGGGTTTGATGCGATCACCAGAATTGCATCCGGGACCACGCGCATAATATGTGAAATGACCGTACGAAAAACCTGAGCATTGCGCTCAAGGAGATTCAGTCTGCTTTCACCCGGCTGCTGGTTTACGCCCGCAGCAATAATCACCACACCAGCACCCACGAGATCCTCGTAATCACCAGAGCGTACAACTGTGGTGGAAACAAAAGGCACGGCATGCGAAATATCTTCCGCTTGCGCCTGTGCAAACGCGGCATTCTGATCGACCAGCACAATTTCACGAACCGTACCTTGCAAAGCCATGGCGTAGGCGGCTGAACTGCCAACCATACCCGCACCAACCACGCCAATCTTCATGCTAACCGTCCCTTACGCGCTGAATTCGATATTGTGATCGATGTTAGCGTTAACATTTTTATACAAAAAAGTTATCAAAACACACATTTTCCCTGATAATTAATGTAAACATTCAAAGCAATACATCGAAAGTATTGTGTCACAAATAATCATGCAAGGCTATATGTTTGCACAAGGCTTTGAAACGCAATCTGTTTTCACATATTGGATGTATTGCATATTTCTAACGGCGGAGAATGAGAAATGTTCCCGACCTATCTTACTTAATTTTGCGCAATATACGCGCCCAGCCTGCATTTGATATTCGGGCGCAAGGCTAGAACACAAAAAGACCTCTACCGAGAAGAAGCCCACCCATGATTACAAAAAATGAGGTCAGTGCTCTAACTCTTTGTTTTCACGCATTTCCAGACGGAAAACCACTATGCACTTTCCTCAGGTAAATGCTCTAAAAAATCAACTAAAAAGTTTATGTCTTTTTTATTCCCGCAACAAAAAAGCGGCCTTTTCAGGCCGCCTCGAAACGATCAATGTCAGAAGACATTACGCCGGAATCAGCACACCGTTCAGATGTGTCAACTCATGGAGAAAATGCTCCAGCTTTGTACGGTGTTCGTGATGCTCTGCATCATCAAGCTCGATTTTCGCAGCTTCAATACGCTTTGCCAACGTTTCACGGTTCAGTTCCGAGAGCTGAACAGCGCTTTCGGCCAGCAAGGTGCAGCCATTGGGGGTAATATCGGCGAAGCCACCAAAAACCACGTATTTCGTTGTCTGACCAGATGCCAGCTTCACAGAAACGACACCGGGCTTGATTGTCGTCATGGTCGGGGCATGACGTGCCATCACTGTCATTTCGCCTTCGGTCGCCGGAATGACAACCTCGCTCACCAATTCCGAGATCAGAAGGCGCTCGGGCGAAACGAGTTCAAAATTGAAATTGTCGGCCATGACTCTTCACTTTTTTTAGGGTCGGAAAACGGAAGCACGGTCAAAACCGTGCTTCCTTTTTATCCACGGATCAGGCAGCAGCAGCCAGCTTCTTGGCCTTTTCGATGGCTTCGTCCATCGAACCAACCATGTAGAAGGCAGCTTCTGGCAGATGGTCATACTCACCGTTCACGAGGCCCTTGAAGCCCTTGATGGTGTCTTC
>CAJYRE010000588.1 GCA_913776675.1 Rhizobiaceae bacterium | reverse complement strand
AGCACGAATGCAGGGTGCGAACTGCCAGTTCTGCATAAGGGCCGTCGATCAGGATGGAGATCTTGATCTCGGAGGTGGTGATCGCCTTGATGTTGATTCCCTTCTCCGCCAGCGCCCGGAAGGCGGTGGCAGCAACACCGGCATGGCTGCGCATACCGATACCAATGACAGAAACCTTAACCAGACCTTTTTCGCTCTGAATGACATCAAAGCCAATCTTGTCCTTGTTTTCACCCAGCACCGCCAGCGCCTTGTCAATGTCACCGGACGGCACGGTAAAGGTCATGTCGGTCTTGGAACCGTCTTCAGAAATATTCTGAACGATCATATCGACATTGATATGCGCTTCCGCCAGCGGCCCAAAAATACCTGCCGACACACCGGGACGGTCAGCCAACCGGCGCAGCGAAATCTGGGCTTCATCCTTGGCATAGGCAATGCCGGTTACAACTTCCTGTTCCACGATCTCTTCCTCATCGCAAATCAACGTTCCGGGCGGATTCAACAGATCACCCATGCCCGGCGCATCGGGATCTTCGAAACTTGAACGCACGAAGGTGCGCACTTTATGCACCATGGCAAGCTCCACAGAGCGCACCTGCAAAACCTTGGCCCCGAGCGATGCCATTTCCAGCATTTCTTCAAAGGCCACTTTTTTCAGGCGGCGCGCCTTGGGCTCAATGCGCGGGTCGGTGGTGTAAACGCCATCCACATCGGTGTAGATGTCGCAACGATCCGCCTTGACGGCAGCCGCAATCGCAACCGCCGAGGTATCGGAGCCACCACGGCCCAGTGTGGCAATCCGGTTATCCGGCCCGATGCCCTGAAAACCGGCAACAACCGCCACCTGACCTTCGCCCATACGGCGAATGATGTCCGAACCGTCGATTTCCTGAATACGGGCAGCACCATGAGCATTGTCTGTCTTGATGGCAATCTGCCAACCCTGCCATGAACGGGCATTGATGCCGAGCGATTGCAAGGCAATGGCCAGAAGGCCCGATGTCACCTGCTCACCGGAAGCCACAATGGCATCATATTCACGCGCATCATAGAAAGGCGAAGCGGCACCGGCAACTTTGGGCATGTTCTGCACCCAATCCACCAGTTCGTTGGTCTTGCCGGACATGGCCGACACCACAACGGCAACCTCGTGGCCTGCATCCACCTCGCGTTTCACATGTCGCGCCACATTGTGAATGCGTTCCAGATTAGCGACGGAGGTTCCGCCGAATTTCATCACAATACGTGCCATGGCCTTGACTGTCCGACCTCATGAATATGCCGCAAACTTCGGCTTAAGTGAATTGTCAGCCATTTTCATCCAATGGCTGGCGGGCTTTTAGCCAATTCGGCGGTGCTACGCAACGACAAGTTCGCGGGGTCTGCTCTCCCGACAACACAAACACTTTCATCCACTTTTGGTCATACGCCATTCAGCCACAATTTAGTAAGAAGCACGCCGTAATAATACTTTGTCTTGACGAAACGGGAAAAAACCGCTTCTCGGAAGCCAAGACCAACAAAGACGACGGAATAATGGGAGTGTTGCATGGCAACCGAAACAAAGACCGAAGACATGGAGAGCGCTGAAGCGCAGTCCAGCTCCGGCTGGCGTGCCGCCTTTGCAGACTACAGCCGCGCCATTGCGGCCCTTTTCATGTTGGGCATCTTTGTTGCTGTTGTCTATGCAATTTATCGCCTGACGGAAGAAGTCAGCTATGACGATGTGGTCGCGGCCATGAGCCGGACTGGCTATGATCAGATTACGCTGGCCGTTTTCTTCACCATCATGAGCTTCCTGACATTATGCATCTATGACTGGAATGCGCTGGAATTCATTGGGCGCAAGCGCCCCTTGCCCGAAGTGGCCCTGACAGCATTCAGTGCCTATGCCGTCGGCAATGCCGCAGGCTTTGGCATGTTGTCTGGCGGTGCTATCCGCTACCGCGCCTATTCACGCGCAGGTCTGGCTCCCGATGAAATCGGCCGCATCATCGCCTTCGTATCCCTGTCGTTCATGCTGGGCCTTGCCATTGTCACGGCCCTGTCACTCATTCCGATGTCGTCCGAAATTGCGCCGCTGCTGGGCATTGATGCGCTTGTGTTGCGCGGCCTTGCCATTGCCGTTCTGGTTGGCTTTGCGGTTCTGATCATCATTGGACAACGCCGGAGTTTGACATTTGCCGGTGTCACCTTAAGTCTGGCTGATACCCCCACGCTGTCGCGTCAGTTCCTCATCACGGTCGCCGATCTGGCCTTCTCCTGCTCGGTTGTCTATGCGCTTTTGCCAACAGAAGCCGCCATTTCCTGGCCCGCTTTCTTTGCCATCTATTCCATTGCCATCGGCATTGGCGTCGCCAGCCATGTACCGGGCGGCATTGGTGTTTTTGAAACCATCATCATTGCCTCGCTGGGGCCCACCACCAATATTGACGCCGTGCTGGCCTCTCTGGTGGTATACCGCCTGATCTACTATGTGCTGCCGCTGATCATCGCCATTCTTCTTGTGACGATCACCGAACTGCGGCACTTTTCGAAAACACCTGCCCTCAAGGGCGTGGGGCGAACCGCAACCCGGATTTCGCCAGCCCTGCTGGGAGCGTTGACCTTCATCATGGGGGCCTTGCTGATTTTTTCCAGTGTGACGCCCACACCGGAAAGCAATCTTGAAATTCTGGAAGGAATGGTACCGCTTTCGGTGGTCGAAAGTGCGCATTTTTTCTCCAGCCTGCTTGGGCTGTTTCTGGTGATTGCGGCCCGCGGCCTGGTGCAGCGACTGGATGGGGCCTGGTGGGCCGCCGTGATTGGTGCGCTGGTTGCGCTGGTTCTGTCGCTGTTGCGCGCCTTTGCGGTGTTCGAGGCCTCGGCGCTGGCTGTGCTGGTGATTGGCCTGTTTGCCAGCAAGCGGCTGTTTGTGCGCCCGGCATCGCTGTTTCGGCAGGTGCTGACATCACCCTGGCTGACCGCCATTGCTGTGATCTGCATCTGCGCCTGTTTTATTCTGTTTTTCGTTTATCGTGATGTCAGCTACAGTCGTTCGCTCTGGTGGGAGTTCGAGTTCTCGGAAGAGGCACCGCGTTCTTTGCGCGCCATGCTGGGACTGACGATTTTTTCCACCGCGCTGGTGGTGTTCAGCATGCTGCGCCCCGCAGCACCTGCTGTCAAACCATCCAGCAACGAGGACATTGAAAAAGCCGTCGACATTGTCAGAAAATCAGACGTGGCCGATAGCAATCTGGTGCGCACGGGCGACAAAGCCATCATGTTTTCGCCCGATGGCAGCGCCTTTCTGATGTATGGCAAGCAAGGGCGCTCATGGATCGCTTTTCTGGACCCGGTCGGCCCCAAGAAAGCCCGCGATGAGCTGGTCTGGCAATTTGTGGAAGAAGCGCGCACGGCAGGCTGCCGCGCCGTGTTCTATCAGGCATCACCCGCACTTTTGCCAGCCATTGCCGATGCCGGTTTGCAGGCCTTCAAACTGGGAGAACTGGCCGAGGTTGATCTCTCCCGCTTCGACCTTAAAGGTGGAAAATGGGCCAACCTGCGCCAATCCGGCACCAAAGCGGAGCGCGATGGCCTCAGCTTTGAAATTATCCCCACGGAAGGCGTGGCGGATATTCTGGAAGACTTGCGCGATGTCTCCAATAGCTGGCTGGCCCAGCACCGCGCCAAGGAAAAGGGCTTTTCGCTGGGAGCGTTCACCGATGAGTATATTCTCAGCCAGCCGGTGATCGTTCTGCGGTTTGAAGGCAAAATCGTCGCTTTTGCCAATATCATGGTGACAGATACCAAGGCGGATGCCTCAATTGATCTCATGCGCTTTTCGCCTGATGCCCCCAAAGGGGCCATGGACTATCTGTTTGTCAGCTTGCTGACACACCTTCGCAATGAAGGTTATCGGCATTTCAATCTCGGAATGGCACCGCTTTCCGGTCTCTCGCGTCGGGAGGTGGCCCCCGTCTGGGATCGCATCGCCAATACGTTTTATGAGCATGGAGAGCGTTTTTACAACTTTAAAGGGCTTCGCGCTTTCAAGTCGAAGTTTCATCCAGAGTGGCAACCGCGCTATCTGGCCGTTTCCGGCGGACTAAGCCCGGTGATTGCGCTTCTGGATGCAACCCTTCTGATTGGCGGCGGACTGAAAGGCGTGGTAAAGAAATGAAATTGAATGCAAAAACAGCACTTCTTGCTTTGACCATGTTTGGTGCAGCATCCCTGCATCCCGTGCTGGCGCAGGTGGCGCAAAATCCACAACCGCCAAAGGCGGCAGACGCCACACAGGGGGCGCAACCTCAGAAAGAGGGCGAATATGAAACCGGAACCATTCCGGACCCGTCCATCCTGACACCGACAGGCAAGGCAAAGTCCATCGTCTTCCTGCTCTCGGACAAGGACGGCTGGACCGATAAGATGAAAACAGAAGCCGAGCGGCTACGTGGCAATGGTTCCATTGTCGTCGGCATCGACACGCCCAAATATCTGAAATCCCTCCAGGATGACTACAAGGCTTCGACAGACGAAGACAATTGTATCTACACCGTTTCGGATATTGAGGATCTCTCCCATCAAATCCAGCGTCAGTCCGGTGGCAATGATTACATGCCGCCGCTTGTGGCAGGCATTGGCGAAGGCGGCACGCTGGCACTGGCCATTCTGGCCCAAACCCCCAATGCCACCATTGGTGAAACATTGGCGGTGGACCCAGGCGATGTCATTCCCTTGCCTGAACAATTCTGCACTCCGGCCAACAAGGTCAACAAGGATGGTGGCATTGTCTATGGCCTGACGGATGGTGATTTGCCTGATCCGGCCGTGGTGCATTTTTCAACGGCCGCCGATCCGCTGGGCCGTGCGCATGTGGCGGAGCTGTTGAAAGATCATCCGGACATCAACGTTTCGGATACCCAGAAAGACCCATACCAGAGCCTGTCGCTTGGCGTCGATGATATGATTGCTGCCAACGTCAAGGAAGCCGAGCCGCTGGGCATGCCATTGACCTTGCTGGAGGTTGATAAACCGAAATTTGATACCTTGGCCATCATCTATTCCGGCGATGGCGGCTGGCGCGATATTGACAGTGAAATTGCCTCCAATTTCCAGGAGGAAGGCCTGCCGGTGGTGGGAATTGACTCCCTGCGTTACTTCTGGTCGGAGCGCAAACCACAAGAAACGGCGGATGATCTGACACGGATCATCAATACCTTCACCAAACGCTGGAAAGTCAAGCATGTCATGCTGGTCGGCTTCTCTTTCGGGGCCGATATAACCCCGCCCGTGTACAATCTGCTGTCGGACAGCGTGAAGGCCAAAATCAATCAGGTAACACTGTTGTCCATGTCGCACACCTCGGACTTTGAGATTTCCGTAACAGGATGGCTGGGTGCAAAGGGCAAGGGCAAGGCGGGCGACCCCACCAAAGCCGTGTCGAAAATGCCAGCCGGTCTGGTGCAATGCGTCTATGGCGTGGAAGACATCGAAGATGATGGCTGCCACAACCTCGACCCGACCAAGGTGGATATTGTCAAGCTGGACGGTGGCCATCACTTTGATGGGGACTATGAAGCCCTCTCAAAACTGCTGGTTGATCGCTTGAGAACCAAAAAGGTCAATTGATCCTTCGATCATTGCACTGACAAACTGAACTGAAACGAAGAGAGTGAGGGTCTATCGGGTTCGAATTGAGAACCTAGAGCATTTCCAGGAAAAGTGCATAGCGGTTTTCCGTCCGGAAATGCGT
>CAJYRE010000587.1 GCA_913776675.1 Rhizobiaceae bacterium | reverse complement strand
AGGCTATTCCATCAACGATGGCAAAATGGTGGATGCCACTGGCAAACCTCTGTCTTTCGAGGTGATGACGCAAAATGACGGTCAGGAAAAAATGGCCCTCGCCTATCAGCGCACATTGCGGCTGATTGGCATCAACATGACCATTCGCACGGTTGATGATGCGCAATATCAGGCGCGTACCAACAGTTTTGATTATGATATGGTGGTATCAACTTACACCTCTTCGCTGTCACCGGGCGCTGAGCAGTTTTACCGCTGGGGCTCGGCCTCGCGCGATCAGCAGGGCAGCTTCAATTATGCCGGCGTGGCCGATCCTGATATTGATCGGATCCTGAAATCAATTGTTGATGCCAAAAGCCTGGAGGATTTTCAGGCGTCCGTTCGTGCGCTGGATCGCTTGCTGGTCGCAGGTCACTATGTTGTGCCCCTTTATTACAGCACAGATCGGCGCGTGGCCCGCTGGAAATACATCCAGCATCCCGAGCAGCTTCCGCTTTTAGGCCACCAATTTCCTGTATGGTGGGATGCAAGAGCGCAGTGAGCGAATATCTTTGAACAGGTGGAGCCAGAGAATTCTCCGCCTACCCGTTATTGGAGTTTCTATTCATGCAGCGTATTACCATTGATCTGGTCTCGGATGTTGTTTGTCCATGGTGTTATCTTGGCAAAGCACGGCTTGATCTGGCCATCGCCGATGTACAGGATGAGGTGAGTATCGACATCAACTGGCGGCCCTATCAACTGAATCCCGATTATCCTTCAGAGGGCGTGGACCATCAGGTTGAACTGGCCAAAAAGCTGGGTGGTAAAGAGAATATGGATCGCGCCCATGCACAATTGGTGGCCATGGGCAAAGAAGTTGGCATTCATTTCAATTTTGAAGCCATCAAGATTGGCCCCAATACGCTCAATGCTCATCGTCTGATTCATTGGGCAGGTGTTGAAAACCGCGATATGCAAAATGCGGTTGTTTCAGCGCTGTTCAAAGCCAATTTTGAAGAAGGTCGGAATGTGGGTGATTCTGCCGTTCTGCTCGAAATTGC
The DNA here is from genome assembly GCA_913776675.1 of Rhizobiaceae bacterium. Lineage (GTDB taxonomy): Bacteria > Pseudomonadota > Alphaproteobacteria > Rhizobiales > Rhizobiaceae > Allorhizobium. Next base: position 1,919 of record CAJYRE010000587.1, on the reverse strand, counting down.
CAAAGATGCCGGTCTGGATGGTGCGTTGATTGAACGATTGCTGGCCACGGATGCCGATAAGGATATGATTGCCAGCGAAATTGATGCAGCTCAGAAAATGGGCGTGAACGGTGTGCCCTTTTTCATTCTCGATCAGAAATATGCGGTGAGCGGTGCACAGCCCAGAGAGGTTTTGGCCAATGCCTTCCGCGAGATTGCTGCCGAGAAGCTGCAAGAGCTTGGCAAACTGAATTGACGCAATGCAAAATCGGCCATAATCACTGTCTGTCTTCCTTCCCCCAGGACAAGTGAATCGTGACATCCGATAAAATTTCTCGCGGGATCCTTCTCGCCTTTGCTGCATTCGCAGCCTATGCCTTCAGCGATGCTTCCGTAAAGCTCGTTGAGGGCCGCGTAAGCCCGTTTGAGTCGGCATTTTTTGGCTCAGTTTTCGGGCTTCTGGCTTTGCCCTTCTTGCTCAAAAAAGATGACCGCCTGACCGATATTGTCAAAACGTCGTCACCACGGTTGTGGTTGCTGCGGTTTGTTGCCTCCGGCACAAGCGCAATTGGCGCTGTGACGGCCTTTACCCATTTGTCGATGGCGGAAGCCTTCTGCCTCATTTTCCTGTTGCCGTCGTTCGTCACCATCATGTCCGTGGTGTTTTTGAAAGAAAAAGTCGGCATCCGCCGCTGGAGTGCTGTTGTTCTCGGCTTCGTTGGGGTGCTGATCGTTCTTCGTCCCGGGTTTCGGGAGCTTTCCATCGGTCATATTGGTGCGATCATTGGCGGCTTTGGCGGTGCGGTCAGCATTGTCACGTACCGCGCCATTGGCGCAAAAGAAAAAGGTGTCTCCCTTTATGGTGCTGGCGCGCTGGGCACGATCACCATTTCCGGCATTTGCATGTTGCAAAGCTTTTCCTGGCCGCAAGGCGCGGATTGGCTGCTGTTATTGAGCTATGGGTTGCTTGCGGCTCTGGCCACGGTGTTGATGATGTATGCCACTAAAAACGCCCCTGCGGCTGTTCTGGGGCCAACCCAATATAGTCAGATGCTCTGGGCCATCCTGCTGGGCTATCTGGTGTTTGGAGATCATGTTGATCTGCCGATTGTGCTTGGCAGTCTGCTGATTATTGTTTCCGGCCTTATCACCATTTCACGCGAAAAAACCCGCGGGGTCAAATTGCCGCCATCGGTGGTGTCGGGTCCACAAGCCAGCTTGCCCACCCAAGAGGAAAATGAGGATAAAAAATAACCCCGCAAAACCGCATAAAGCGGCTTTGCGCTCTATACAAGAAACAGGCAAGGCGTGAATATCATACGCCTTGGCCTTTACTCCCAATCTTCGCGCGGCGCAGGCTGCCATACGCCCAGCTTGCGCTCCAACGCATTGGCCTGCTGCTCCGAAAGGCGCAGATCAAATGCAACGGAGCCATCCTCCCGGTCTTCACGGCCATCCACCATGGCATTTTCATAGATCCATGAAATAAGGGAGAGTTTGTCTGGCGGAAGTATCACTGTTGTTTCGGTGACAACCCCTGAAAGCCGATCGGCAATCTCATTGATGAGCGCTTCAATCCCCTCGCCCGTCACAGCGGAAACGGCCATAACATTCTGGCGTCCGGCAGCCTTGTCGGCAATGGCCACATGCGCTTCCGGCTCGAGACGATCAATCTTGTTCCAGACTTCGATAATGCGCTCCTCGCGCTCTTTTTCGTCAATGCCAAGATCGGTCAGAATACGCAAAACATCGCTGGATTGCGCTGCATTGTCCGGATCAGCCATATCCCGCACATGCAAAATCAGATCGGCTTCCAGCACTTCTTCGAGAGTGGCACGGAAAGCGGCGACCAGATGGGTGGGCAGATCCGAGATGAAACCAACCGTATCAGACAGAATCACGGTTCGGCCCTGCGGCAATTTCATGCGGCGCAGCGTTGG
>CAJYRE010000586.1 GCA_913776675.1 Rhizobiaceae bacterium | reverse complement strand
CGTTAACGGTCCTGATTCAAGGTTCCAGTGATCGCGTTCCTCGGCAATTCGGCTCAGGAGCGCACCCAGGTGCGGGGTTGTGTTTTGCTGGGCACACATCACGTCCAGAGCATAGATGGATGCGCCGAGAAGACGTGTGTCCGGATTGCCGGGAAATCTTTTGCTGGGAGCGTCGGCGGCTGGCACACGGATGGACAGCATCGTCAGCCCTTTCCAGGGCAATATGTCTTGATTGCTTGCCTTGAGGGGAAGTTCCACAATGCAGCGGCTGTCCTGTGTCAACGGCACCTCGATTTCCTCGCCTGCATTGATCGACATGAAGGCATGGGCGGGTGGCAAGGTTGAATGGCTGCTCACGGTGATGGCCAAGGCAACGGCATCGGGCACCGTGATCCGCAGCATGACCAGAGCCTGTCGCTCGGTCCAGACCTGGAATTCTTCAGGTCCGTGAAATCCTCTCCAGCGGCTCAATGCTTGTCCAAGCGGCGTTTGAGCGTTCACGGGCCAAGGTCCGGCCTTGGGCAGAGTGATGATCGGAGGAATGTCTGGCAATGGCTTGGCTGTTGGCAAGCCATGGGCTTGGGATAGCGTTTCTTGGTTCAGACGATTGCGTAACCGCGACCAGTGCTCGAAATGCTCAAAAAACTGCTGTTGGCACCGGGCAATAACCGCATTGATCCGGTCCGCATCCTGCGGGGAGCGCCGATCTCGCAGCCAAATGGCATCGCGGAACAACTGGGCTTTGACCATCAGTTCCAATGCGGCATAGTTTTCAGCGCCGATGGCCGTGTTGCTGACTGCGCCAGCACGGCGGTGGGTGCTGTTGGTATGCTGTCGCCAGCCCACCAGCGGGCGGGCAAGCATATGATGCGTGCCAAGCAAGGTTGCGCGCAACGGCGCAACGATGTCAAACCCGTAAGGGCACAGTTCAGCATCCATTTGCGGGAAGGATTCAAAAATCGATCGGTGATAGGCCAGTGTTGCGCCATACCAGAGCGCACCCCAAAAAACCGGAATCGCATCATCCCAGTCCACGATACGATCGCCGTGAACATGATCGAGAATGCTCATGGGGATGCCGCCTTCTGACAACAGTACGGCATTGCTGCTGACGAGCCGGCAGCGGGGATCGCGCTCAAAACAGGCCAGAATTGTTTCGAGCCTTCCCGGCAGGCTGATGTCGTCACTGTCCGCCTGGATAATCACCGGTGCGGACGAATAACGTGCGAACGCATCAATCAGCGCCGAGCTGCGCGACCGGCCGTGGCGCAGAACCGTGGCGACAATATCCGGTCGCTCGGACAGGTGGTTCATCACCACATCAAGGCCACCGTCGTCCGATCCATCGTCCACCACCAGCAATTCGTAATCGGGTTGCCATTGGGCAAAGAGGCTGTCCAGTTGCGCACCAATCCAGCGGCAATTGTTATAAAGAGGAATGGCGATGGTGGCGCGCATGGCATGAGAAACGGCTGTGGTCTGCACAAGCTCAAACCCGTTTCGTTCGTCATTTTGCGTCGTCATCGTCTTGCCGGCCTTTCCTGTATGCCTCTGCCATGGCCGCCTGTTGAGCATTTGATGTGAACCGGCACAATGGTTCTCATCGTCAAGCGGCGCTGGATGTTTTCATGCAGAGCGCTGCGACACAGGTTGTTGGCCCGCGCGACCTTGCAATCAAAGCTGTGGGGTCTTCTAATAGCTTACAAATTTTAAACATCAACCTTCTTGTTCTGTTCAATCAACGGTTATACCTGATTGTCCAAGTTGATATTCGTGAGCCCTGGTATGAGATGCGGGAGTGAAAGCATTGAGCGCTGTTTCTTTTGAAGAATCACTGAACGATCTACGTTTGAGTTTTCGCAATTCACCGGAGCCGTCTTACAAGGTCTCGAATTATTTTTATGCCTATGTGGAGCTTTTTGGCCATTTGCGCGGCAAAGAATGCACCTTTGTTGAGACAGGTGTGTTGAATGGCGGCTCTCTTTTTATGTGGCGGCAGTGGCTAGGCCCGCAGGCGCGGATCATCGGGATTGATATGAATCCCGGTGCCGCCAAATGGCGTGATCATGGCTTTGACATCATCATCGGCGATCAGGGCGATCCGCAATTCTGGCAAGAGGCATTTGGTGAAATCGGTCCATTTGACGCCTTTCTGGATGATGGTGGCCATCAATCGTTCCAGCAAATTGTGACCGCGCAAGAGGCCATTCGCCATGCCCAGAAAAAATGCGTCGTGGTGATCGAAGACACCTGCACGAGTTTCATGCGGGAATTTGAGCGGCATCGGAACCGATCGTTTCTGGAGTTTTCCAAAGCGGCAACGGATGTGCTGGTGGCCAATACCAGTCATTTTTTCGAGGGACAATTTCCCGCCATCGACAATCCGCAGAGCCTTGAAGAGTTCAAACAGGTCTGTTCGATTCAATTTTACAGTGGCATTGTTGCCTTCAAGATCGATCCGGCGGTGGCAGAAAAGCCCGAACTCCTCTGGAACAAAGAACCGCAGCAAAACGCTGAAGATTTTCGCTATCATGGCACAACATCGGCCACGGTTGTTTGGCCCAATCCATTTATCGTCGAAAAAGTCACGGTACGCGGTGGCAGGGAATAGAGCTTTTCCCAGTGAAAACAAAGAGTGAGAGTGGCTCAGTGTTTCACGCACCATCGGCCATGACGCTCATTTTGTTTGTGCCGTGCAACATGAGCCGTTCCAGCGCCCGCCACGTCTGACACAACAGGCAGCCTTACCAGCGCCATGCGTTTTTGCATTTCATCTCGTCGGAAGCATCATAAAGACAATGGACCGATGCTGCTTCAAACATCCAATGCCACAGGCTTTGCCACCATGAAGTCGTCAATTTTCTTCCTCCTCCCGATCCGTCATCCTGTGATGAGACCTCTCCTCAACGTTAGTATAGCGGTGCTGGTTTTGACGAGCGTCAATTTATCCAAAATGAATAAAATCAAGAGTCATTGAAAATGACTTTTGGCAGATAGCGTCGTGTACTGTGGTTTCTGAGAAACACTGAAAGACTCTCCAGCGCCGTGCGCCATATATGGCGCACAAAGGACGCTGTAACACTTTTAATCTGCTTCATAATTTTCCCCTCAAATCGATTCCGATTTAAGGAATTATGCAGTAGACTTGCAGATTGGCGATTGTGACATTCCATTCCAGGATTTCAATCGTGCTGTAAACATCGTTCACGACAAACGGGTCCGCCTCGTTGAAACGCAAAACCTCATCGATATGCTCGACATCGGCCAGCACCATTCCTCCGATGGGACGGCCGCCAGCATCATGCAATGGACCTGAAAAAATGATTTTCAGCTTGGTGTTTCTCAAATAGAGCTTATGCGCTTCAAGGTATTGCGCCCGCGTTGACGCCTTGGACGGATCAGAGGTGGCGATGCGAACAACGAACATGGCTTCAGCGCATATCTGTTGCTGGCGGTCGCTCACCATGGAGGGCGGCGCTCAGCAGCGCTTCAAGGCTTGAGCGGTCAAGGGCTCTGGGGTTCCAGTATGGATTGGCCATTGCCCTATCGACAGTCTCACCGAGTTGTGCGGCAGGCATGCCAATCTTGGCCAGAGACATCTCCGCCCCAAGATGAGATGCCAGATCGTACAAAGCCTGTGCGGCATCTGTTGCGTTCAAGGCTTTGGCAATCCGCCGCATGGCATCCGGTGCCGCAGGCGCGTTATAGGCAACCGCGTGCGGCAGCACCGCCGTGTGCATGGGGGCGTGGGGCAGATTGAACATGCCGCCCAGCGTGTGGCAAAGCTTATGATGCAGCGCCATGCCCACCGATCCCAGACAGACACCACACAGCCAGGCACCATACAGGGCTTCTGCTCTTGCATCGCGGTTCAAAGGATCGGTTTTGAGGGTGGGCAAAGCCCGCGCAAGGGCACCAATGCCCGTTTCCGCCATCATCGAGATAATCGGGTTTGCCTCCCGCGCGTAGAGCGCTTCCACCGCGTGTGCAATGGCATTGATGCCGCTGGTGACGGACATCGAAACCGGCAGCGACAGGGTGAGATCGACATCGTAGACGATGACTTCGGGCAGGATGCGCGGATCAGACTTCGTCACCTTGCGCCCATTCTCCGTCTCGCCCAGAATGGGTGTCGCTTCCGATCCGGCATAGGTGGTTGGCACGACGATCTGCGGCAGATCCGTTCGAAAGGCAATGGCCTTGCCCAATCCCGTGGTCGAGCCGCCCCCGACAGACAGCACGGCGTCTGCCCTCAGGCTGTTGACCTCTTCCATGGCGGCCATCGTCACCTCGACCGGGGTGTGCATGGTGGCCTTGGAGAACAGCCCAACGATGCGATCACCCAGATGGTCGGAAATGGCCTTTGCCTGCTCCGCCTGTTCGGGCGTGGAAAGAACCAGAACACGTTTGACGCCGAGCTTTTCCGCCTCGCTGTCAAGCTGCTCAATCGTGCCACTGCCGAAAACGACCCGGCCCGGATTTCCGGTGTAAATGAAGTTTTGCAAAATCAGACTCCTATTTGGTTTCAGTCGGTCGGGCAAGCACGAAGTCGAAGTCAGACCTCCAGAGGGTTTTGCCGCTCTCTGCCTTTTCAAACGGCGCAACCAGACTTTTCTTCACGCCGAACACGGCATCCGACACCAGATAGTCATCCCCACCGACAAACGTGTGCGTGACCAACTTTTGAAAGCCCTCGGCCCGGATCATGTAATGCATATGGGCGGGCCGATAGGGGTGCCGCCCGAGATGCGCGAGCATTTCGCCCACCGGCCCATCATCGGGGATGGGATAGGAAACCGGCTTGATGCCGACAAAGCTGTAGCAACCATCTGCACCGGTGATGAACACACCACGGTTGTTCCATTTCGGCTGAATATCCGGCTGCTGCACATCATAATAGCCGTCGGCATTGTCCGACCACACGTCGATGCGTGCCCCTTCGATGGGCTTGCCCTGAAGATCCAGCACCCGCCCTTGAAACAGACAGCTTTCGCCCTTGCCGTCGAAGCAAATCAGATCGCCCATCTGGCGAACCGGCGCGCCTTCCACATGGAAAGGACCAAACACCGTGTTTTCCGTCGCCCCGTCGGGGCGGCGGTTGTTGATGGCATCGACCAGCATGGAAAGGCCAAGCGTATCGGACAGCAGAATGAACTCCTGCCGTTCAGCGCTGCAAATCTGGCCCGTGCGGGTCAGAAAACCGATGGCATACTCCCACTCTTGCTGCGTCAGTTCAACGTCGCGTGCAAAACTGTGCAGATGCCGCACAAGGCTGGCCATGACCTGCGCCAGACGCGGGTTCACGCCTGCGCCCATTCGTGCATTGACGGTATCGACCGAGTTTTCCTCGGTGAAATAGCCAATCTCCTCCATGATGCCATGGCCCTCCTTGTTCATCGATTTTTATCAGGGAATAATGCGGTCTGCCCGCAGCCGGTCAAACGCATCCGTGAAGGATTGCGTGGTGTCCTGATAATCCAGGAAACCAAGTTTGCGGCTGCGTCCCATGTCATTGAAGGTTTCCACCTGGCGCCCCAGATCGGCATCCGAATGCCAGAACGAGGCCAATCCGCTCTCGCGTGTGGCCTCGTT
>CAJYRE010000585.1 GCA_913776675.1 Rhizobiaceae bacterium | reverse complement strand
CAGCCACCAAGGTGGATTTCTTCACCATGGTTCGGGGAGAGGATTGATGCAGATGCTCCATGACAGTTTGACAGGTGGATTTACCAACCCGGTGTTTGATGGCCAATCCGTGTTTCGTGCGGTGATGGATGCCATGGCCCGCCCCGGCCTGATCCAAACCGTTGCAGCACAGATCAAGCCGCCAGCCGGGTTTGGCTTAGCGCAAGGGGCCATTGCCCTGACGCTTTGCGATCACGATGTGGCGGTCTGGCTCAGTGCCGGTCTCATGAAAGCCTCGGTGGGGGCGTGGATTGGCTTTCACACCGGCGCAACGCTTGTGGAGGCCAAGGGCGATTGCCAGTTTGCCTTTCTGGAAGCGGGCACGACCCGGCTGACCTTCTCTGCCTTTTCGCTTGGCACGCAGGATTATCCCGATCGCTCTGCAACGCTGGTGCTGGAACTGCCATCCTTGAGCGGTGGCCCGGAATTGATCCTGCAAGGCCCCGGCATCAAGGATCAGATGGTGATTGCGCCGCAGGGTCTGCCGGAAGGCTTTTTGCTGCAATGGCGGGACAATCACCAACAATTTCCACGCGGCGTTGATCTGATTTTGACAGCGGGGCGTGAGCTTCTCTGCCTGCCGCGCAGTTGCTCCATCGCATCCAAGGAGGCGTAACCATGTATGTCGCCGTTAAAGGTGGTGAAACCGCCATTGCCAATGCCCATCGCCTACTGGCCGATCGCCGACGCGGTGATCGCAGCGTGCCATCGCTGACCGTTGAGCAAATTCTTAAGCAACTGGCGCTGGCCGTTGCACGGGTGATGGCAGAAGCCTCACTCTATGATGAAAAACTCGCAGCCCTTGCCATCAAACAGGCGCGCGGCGATATGATCGAGGCGATTTTTCTGCTGCGGGCCTATCGTACCACGCTGCCGCGTCTGGGCGTTTCCCGCCCGGTGGAAACGGGGTCCATGCAGATCGAACGACGCATTTCTGCGACCTATAAAGACCTGCCCGGCGGCCAGCTGCTGGGACCAACCTTTGACTATACCCATCGCCTGCTTGATCCATCGCTGCTTGAAGATGATGCGGTGGACGCACCCGCGCAAAAATCCGGCCCGACCGAGCCTGCCATGCGGGTTTCGGATATTCTGGCCGATGAGGGGTTGATTGAGCCGGATGGCGTTTTACCGGATGATCATATCGCTGGCGATATAACCCGCGAACCCACCAATTACCCCATGCCGCGGGATTTGCGCCTGCAATCGTTGGCGCGCGGCGACGAAGGCTTTTTGCTGGCGCTGGCCTATTCCACCCAGCGCGGCTATGGCCGCACCCATCCCTTTGCCGGAGAAATCCGCATTGGCGAGGTGGAGGTGGAACTGGACGTGCCAGAACTGGGCTTTGCCGTGTCGCTGGGGCGTATCCGGGTGACGGAATGCCAGATGGTCAACCAGTTCAAAGGCTCAAGCCTCGCCCCGCCACAGTTCACGCGCGGCTATGGGCTGGTGTTTGGCCAAAGCGAACGCAAGGCCATGGCCATGGCACTGGTGGACCGCGCACTTCGCGCGTCTGAACTGGGCGAAGACATTACCGCGCCTGCTCAAGACGAAGAATTCGTGATTTCACACTGTGACAATGTGCAATCCACGGGCTTTGTTGAGCATCTGAAACTGCCCCATTACGTGGATTTTCAGGCCGAATTGGACTTAGTGCGCCGGATGCGCGTCCAGCACGATCAATCAAAGCAAGGTGTCGGTCTCAGTCAGGCGGCGGAGTGATCCAATGTATCAATCGTGGTCAGCATACCAGAACGCACACAGCGTCGTCATGCCGAGCATAAGGGCAATAAAGATGGCGAACATCATTTCGATTTCCATTTTGCCTGCTCCCTGTTTCCTGTTGTCGAGAGGCTAACGTAAAATGATTACGGAAGTTCCAATGGATTCTGAATTAGCGAAATATAATTTTGCTTATCTGGATGAACAGACCAAGCGGATGATCCGCCGTGCCATCCTGAAAGCCATCGCCATTCCCGGCTATCAGGTGCCGTTTGGCAGCCGCGAAATGCCCATGCCTTATGGCTGGGGCACCGGCGGTGTGCAGGTGACGGCCGCTATCATAGGGCCGCAGGATGTGTTGAAGGTCATCGACCAAGGGGCTGATGATACCACCAATGCGGTGTCGATCCGGGCTTTCTTCCAGAAGGTTGCCAATGTGGCGGTCACCACCCACACCGCTGATGCCACCATCATCCAGACCCGCCATCGCATTCCAGAGGAAACCCTGAAAGAGGGGCAGGTGTTGGTCTATCAGGTGCCGATCCCGGAGCCTTTGCGCTATCTGGAGCCGCGTGAGACCGAAACCCGCCAGATGCATGCCTTGGAGGAGTATGGTTTGATTCATGTGAAACTATATGAGGACATTGCCCGCAATGGCCGCATTGCCACCACCTATGCCTATCCGGTGAAAGTGGCGGGGCGCTACGTGATGGACCCATCGCCGACGCCCAAGTTTGACAATCCGAAAATGCATATGTCGGAGGCCTTGCAGTTGTTTGGCGCAGGCCGTGAAAAGCGCATCTATGCGGTGCCGCCCTACACCGAGGTTGTCAGCCTCGATTTCGAGGATCATCCCTTTGAGATCCAGCGTTTCGATAAGCCCTGTGCGATGTGCGGTGCCCACAATGTCTATCTCGATGAGGTGGTTCTGGATGACAAGGGCGGGCGGATGTTTGTCTGCTCCGACACAGACTATTGCGAGGATCGCCGGGCCAAGGGCCATCGTGGTGAAATGCTGGCCGAGGAGATTGTCGCATGAGTGACCAGCCGCTTTTGAAAGTGCGTGATCTGTCGAAATATTATGGCCGCCGCACCGGCTGCGCCAATGTGTCGTTTGATCTGTGGCCGGGCGAAGTGCTGGCCATTGTTGGAGAATCCGGTTCCGGCAAGACCACGCTGCTGTCGTGCCTCTCCACCCGGTTGATGCCCACCACCGGCAGCGTCGAATATCATATGCGCGATGGTGAATACCGCGATCTTTATCATATGAGCGAGGCCGAGCGCCGCTTTCTGATGCGCACCGATTGGGGATTTGTGCATCAGAACCCGGCCGACGGCCTGCGCATGACCGTCTCGGCCGGGGCCAATGTCGGCGAGCGGCTGATGGCGATTGGGGATCGGCATTATGGCCGCATTCGCGCCACCGCCACCGATTGGCTGGAGCGGGTGGAAATTGCCGCTGACCGCATTGATGACCAACCCCGCGCCTTTTCCGGCGGCATGCGCCAGCGCTTGCAGATCGCTCGCAATCTGGTGACCAATCCACGCCTTGTGTTCATGGATGAGCCAACCGGCGGGCTGGATGTGTCGGTGCAGGCGCGGCTTCTGGATCTGGTGCGCGGACTGGTGGCCGATCTTGGCCTCTCGGCCATTGTTGTCACCCACGATCTGGCCGTGGCGCGGCTGTTGTCGCATCGGATGATGGTGATGAAGGATGGTCAGGTGATCGAGCAGGGGCTGACGGATCGTGTGCTGGATGATCCGCAGCAGCCCTATACGCAATTGCTCGTCTCTTCGATCCTTCAGGTTTGATTGGAAAATCCCATGGCTACCCCTCTTATTGTATCGGACGTCAGTAAAAGCTTCACCATGCATCTGCGCGACGGGCTTGTTTTGCCGGTGGTGCGCAGTGTGAATTTCTCGGTTGCCAGTGGCGCTTGCAGCGTGTTGGGCGGCCCTTCCGGCGTTGGCAAAAGCTCGATCTTGAAAATGCTCTACGGCAATTACGCGGTCGATAGCGGCCAGATTCTGGTGAGCCACAAGGGCAATATTGTCGATCTCGCTGCTGCAAGCCCACGCACCATTCTAGAGATCCGCCGCGACACCATGGGCTATGTCAGCCAGTTTTTGCGCACCGTGCCGCGTGTATCGGCGCTGGATGTTGTCGCAGAACCGCTGACCATGCGCGGCGTGCCTCAAGCCGAGGCACGGAACAGGGCGGCTGACCTTCTGGCCCGCCTGAACCTGCCCAAAGACCTGTGGCAATTGCCACCTGCCACGTTTTCGGGCGGTGAACAGCAGCGCGTCAATATTGCCCGTGGCTTCATCACCGACCACGCCATTCTGCTGCTGGATGAGCCAACCGCTTCACTGGATGCGCAAAACCGCGCCGTGGTGGTGGAGTTGATCCGCCAAAAGAAAGCCGAAGGTGTCGCCATGCTCGGTATTTTCCACGATGAGGAAGTGCGGGCAGCCGTGGCCGATACCATTCTCGATGTCTCGCAATTCTCACCAAGGAGTTTGGCAGCATGAGCCGCAAACTATCGGAACAGCCGACGGTGCAAGAGAGCGCCCGCGTCGAGACAAGCAGGCTGGGACGCTATACCAGCGTGGCGGAATTTTGCCGAATCCGCGACTGTGAGATCGATGATTACTCTTATGTTATGGAGCATGGTCATCTGTGGAATGTCCGAATTGGAAAATTCTCCAATATCGCCGCCTTTGTGCGGATCAACGCCACGCACCACCCCGTTCAGCGCGCAACGCTGCATCACTTCACCTACCGCGCCGGAGATTATTGGCCCGGAATGGTGGAGGATGAAGAAGAGTTCTTTGCCGCCCGCCGCGCTAATCCGGTCGTGATTGGCCATGACACATGGATTGGTCACGGTGCCACGCTGCTTGCGGGTGTCAAAGTTGGCAATGGCGCGGTGATCGGTGCGGGCGCTGTCGTGTCCAGAGATGTTGCGCCCTACACCATTGTGGGCGGCGTTCCGGCACGGCTGATCCGCGAGCGTTTTTCTGCCGCCACTCAGGCAGGCATGGATGCTCTGGCTTGGTGGGATTGGGATCACGAGCGGCTGTTTGCTGCCCTTGCTGATTTTCGAAAGCTAACGGGGGAAGAGTTCTTGAAGAAGTATCAACAATAGAACCTACTGCATAATTCCTTAAATCGGAATCGATTTAAGGAATTAGCAGCAGATTAAAAGTGTTACAGCGAACCTTTGTGCGCCATATATGGCGCACGGCGCTGTAAAAGATTTAACAAAAATGTCACGAAACTGACATTCACACTTCATTCACCTCTCATAATGCTCGCCACGAGCAAGACATAACGTCGAAAGAAGCGAAATGAAGTTTGAGCTAAACCAGGTGACGCGACGGTTCGGTGAAAAAACCGCAGTGGATAGCGTTTCCTTGTCCATCCCGCATGGACAAATGGTTGGCATTATTGGTCGTTCCGGCGCGGGCAAGTCTACCTTGTTGCGGATGATCAATCGTCTTGCCGATCCGACCTCCGGTTCCATGCGCTTTGGTGATCAGGAAGTGTCATCTCTGCGCGGGGCTCGGCTCCGGGATTGGCAGCGCGATTGTGCGATGATCTTTCAGCAGTTCAATCTTGTGCCGCGTCTGGACGTGCTGACCAATGTGATGCTGGGGCGGCTCAATCACCGTTCCACAGTGCTGAGCCTGTTA
>CAJYRE010000584.1 GCA_913776675.1 Rhizobiaceae bacterium | reverse complement strand
GTAATCGTTGCGGTTCATGTCGATAGAGCCGAAAATGCCCAGCGCATTGGCCAGCGCCAGTTCATGCTCGAATGTATGGCCGGCCAGAATGGCGTGGCCCTGCTCGATATTGAGCTTCACTTCTTTTTCAAGACCATACTTCTTGAGGAAGCCGTAAACCGTGGCCACATCATAATCATACTGATGCTTGGAAGGCTCTTGCGGCTTTGGCTCAATCAGAATCGCACCCCTGAAACCGATCTTGTGCTTGTATTCCACCACCATGTTGAGGAAACGGCCCATATGGTCCAGTTCCTGCTTCAGGTCGGTGTTGAGCAGCGTTTCATAGCCTTCACGGCCACCCCACAGCACATAGTTTTCGCCGCCGAGCTTCTGGGTGGCGTCAAGGCAGGTTTTCACCGTGGCTGCCGCAAAGGCAAACACATCCGGATCAGGGTTGGTGGCCGCACCGGACATGTAACGACGATGCGAGAACATATTGGCCGTGCCCCACAGCAACTTCACGCCCGTCTCGGCCTGCTTCTGGGCAAAGTAATCAACGATTTCGTTGAGGTTTTTGGTGTTTTCCGCAAAACTTGCGCCTTCAGGGCGCACATCGGCATCGTGGAAGCAATAGTAAGGCGTGCCCAACAGTTGGAAGAATTCGAACGCCACATCGGCCTTCAATTTCGCCGCCTGCATCGAATCCTTGAACCATGGACGCTCAAAGGTGTTGCCGCCAAATGGGTCCGTGCCCGGCCAGACAAAAGTGTGCCAATAGGCAATGGCAAAGCGCAAATGGTCTTCCAACCGCTTGCCCAGCACCACTTCATCGGGGTTGTAATGGCGGAATGCCAGCGGATTGGTGCTGTCCGGGCCTTCGTATTTGATCTTGGTGATGTCACCGAAAAAGCCTGTACTCATAATGTTTCCTCCTGATTTTAAACTCTCTTGAATTGATGCGTGTGGCCGTCCTGTTCATGCTTGCTGAAGCCCAGCGATTCCCAGAACACGGGCGCAACAGCCGTTCCGGCATGAACAAACAAAGGCCGATGAAAAGTCAGGGCGTGATCCAGCAAAGTTTTCGCCAAAATCCGCCCGATCCCTTGGCGTCTGCAATGGGGATGCACGTAAAAACGACGCATGCGCAGCGCGGTGGGATACACAGGATCAATCGTCACCCCACCAATGGCCACAAGCATGTCGCCTTGCCAGCCAGCCATTAACATTTCTCCTGAGCGGTCAAACCGAAACCCGTCATTCCACTCTGCAACAAGCCGTGCAACATGAGAGAAACCCTCTTGCTGCGCCAACAACGCAAGGTCGTTGACTTCAACGGGGAGCGTGTCTTCTATGCGTTGCAAAACCAGCGTCATGGCCAATCCCCGAACAGATCAAAGTGATTTGATCGCCGGATACAGCGCCCGATAGCGCTGATAGGCCAGCTCATAAGGTTCCCGCAGGGCGGCAACCGGCTCCACGACGGCTTCGGTTTGCGGTGCGGTCAGGACAGTCAGCGGATTGGCCCCGGTGGCGGCAATCAGGCCGAGACGGGCCGCGCCAAAGGCTGCGCCAAAATCACCATCGGCGGGAATATCGACCGGAATGCCAAGTGCTGTTGCAATGGATGCCAGCCAATAGCGTGAGCGAGAACCACCACCGATGGCCGTGACCCGTGAGAGCGACGTGCCCGCTGCTTTCAGCGCTTCAAGGCTATCGCGGATGGCAAAGCTGACCCCTTCCAGCACAGCCTGTGTCAACACCACGCGGCTGGACTCGTGACCGAGACCAATGAAAGCGCCACGAATGGCGGCATCGTTGTGTGGGGTCCGTTCTCCCGAAAGATAGGGCAGGAAGGTGACGCCAGTTGGGGTTTTCAGATCATCGCCCAATTCGTTCGTCAGATCGCCGGGAGATTTGCCGCTGATGCCGGAATACCAGTTGAGCGCATCGGTGGCAGACAGGATCACGCCCATCTGGTGCCATGTGTTGGGCAGCGCATGGCAAAAGGCATGCACAGCGCTCTCGGGCTTTGGCAGATAGGAACCATTGGCGGCAAACAGCACGCCGGATGTACCAAGCGAGACAAAAGCGTGGCCTTCCGCCACGGTGCCCATGCCACAGGCGGAGGCCGCATTATCACCAGCGCCTCCCGCCACCACCACGCCTGTATTGAGGCCCCATTCCGCCGCCAGTTCGCTGCGCAAAACGCCAGCCTGGGCGGTGCCTTCCACCAGCCCCGGCATCTGCTGTTCTGTCAGGTGCGTGGCCGCGAGAAGCTCGGATGACCACGCCCGTTTGCCGGTATCCAGCCAGGAGGTGCCCGCCGAATCAGACATGTCGGAGAGATATTCACCCGTCAGCCACAGCCGCAGATAATCCTTCGGCAGCAGCACCTTGGCCACTTTGGCAAAAATCTCCGGCTCATTGTTTTCCACCCAAGCAAGCTTGGGTGCGGTAAAGCCCGGAAACACGATATTGCCAGTCAGCGCCCGAAAGCGCGGGTCGGCATCCAGTGCTGCGGCTTCCTGATGGGAGCGCGTGTCGTTCCACAAAATGCAGGGCCGCAACACCTTGTCCTGCGCATCAATCAGGGTGGCTCCATGCATATGGCCTGACAGACCAATGCCCTTCACGACAGCAAATTCACGGCCAAACTGCGCTTTCAGGCTGGCAATCGCCTCCTGCGTGGCCTTGATCCAATCGGCAGGGTCTTGCTCGGACCAGCCGGAATGCGGGCGGGAAACAGTCAATGCGCCATGGCCTGAGCCAATCACCCGTTGACTGTCATCGATCAACAGCGCCTTGACGCCGGATGTTCCGAGGTCCAATCCAAGATACATGCTGCCTTCCTCCATTTCCGACCCGACAATGTCAGAGCAAGTTATCCTTCAAAAATATATCGAGACGAATACGCTCTTGGGCTGCCACCACGGGCGCACCATCCGCTTTTGCCTTCAGCACCCGAATGGCACTGCGCACCTCGTGGCCCGCATCCTGATTAAGCACCGCGTCAATCAGGCCCGTTTCCAGCGCCGCACGGGTTGTCTGGGTCAACTCATGGGCAATCACCGCAGGGCGCTTGGCAGCAGGCAAGTATTCCAATGCCCGCACCAGACCACGATTGCCCGCACCGAGGCTGTAAAGACCCGCCACATCGTCACATTGCACAAATTGGTCGCGCAACAGTGCCTCAACCCGCGCCGGGTCATCCTGCCCCTCCAGCACGGGCAAAAGCGTGAGTGACGGAAACTCAGCTGCCATCACACTGCAAAACCCCTCAAACCGCTCGCGGTGATCGCGCACCAGCATGGAGCCTGCCAAAATGGCAACCATCCCCTTTGAGCCACGCAAAAAACGACCGAGCAAGCTGGCCGCCGTGCGTCCGGCGGCAACATTATCAATGCCAGCGAAATGGTCCCGCTCAGACCCCGCAAGGTCCGACACCAGCGTCACCACCGACACACCGGACTGGCGCAGGCGCGCAACCGCATCCACAACCTCTGGCGCATCCACCGCCACCAGCGCCACGCCAGCGGGCCTTTCCACGCCCGCCTGATCCAGAGCGGCCACAAGGGCGGAGGCATCAAAGGCAGGGACATCAACAATCTCGATGCGGGTGCGCTCACTTCCGCCACGACTGGCGGCATCCAGCACCTGGCTTCGCAGATCGCGCATAAACGAATTGTCATTGGCGGGCAGAATGAAGGTAAAGGGATAGATCCGG
>CAJYRE010000583.1 GCA_913776675.1 Rhizobiaceae bacterium | reverse complement strand
AGTGGGGTGCTAACTTGCCGGACATCCCAAACCTCTTCATACCGCGGAGGGGTGGTACCCGTAGGTACACATGATCTCCTTTTTCGAACTAAAGATCACGCCTCCGATTATCAGCATAATTCTTCTGTTGTATGGCGTCTCCCTCGGCGCTGCTTTTTTTGGTGAAAGCATGTTTTCGCGCCGCACCAATGCATCCAAAATTTCGCTCGTCTATCTGGTTGAGCGGCTGAAAGCGCAAGGGTTTGTTCTGCTGGATACCCAGTTCACCACAGAACATCTGAAAACATTCGGCGCAATTGACATGCCAAAAGCCGAGTATGAAACACTGCTACATGCCGCAGTCTGCCTGCCGCACGTGCCATTTCGCCAGAGTCTGTCAGGTTCAAATTGAACCTGACAGACTCTAGACTCTTTTGTTTTCGTTTGTCTTTTCGGGAAAACCGGATTCCACTTTTCCCTGACAAACTCTAAGCGAGATTTTTACCCGTTTAAAACTGCAAACGTTTACTTCGCGGGCTTCGGCACAGTCGATGTCTGTTTGCAATCCTTCAGCCAAACATCGTAAATCGGATGTTCAATGGCATTCAACGCAGGGCTATCAGCAAACATCCAGCCGCTGAAAATCTTGCGGATACGCCGATCAAGAGTAATTTCATCAACCTGTACAAACGCATCCACATGCTGCGCTTCGCTATCATCACGTGAGTAGCAAACGCGGGGCGTCACCTGCAAGGCACCAAACTGTACGGTTTCATTGATATAAACGTCAAACTCGGTAATGCGTCCGGTGATCTTGTCCAGGCCGGAAAACACAGCCACGGCGTTTTCAATACGCGCCGCCTGTGCGGGCACAGTTGCGATAAAACATCCAGCAATTCCTGCCAGAACCACCCTCAGCAACCATTTACCCTTAATCACACACTTCATTCCTAACGGTCTCCGGCCTTTCAGCACCGACGTCTTTTCGCGGCCATCCATGCAAGCCTGCACTCTTGACTGCTTCGTATCCGAGATGGCATCGCAGGATTTTAAGGCGAAACCGTGAGAGGCTTTCACCAATTCTGTGGGAAGCGCCTTATGCGCTTCTCACAAGAACAAGACTCTGTGATGCAACAGGTTTTCATGATGCATATCACCGTACAAACGGTGCGCGTCAACGTGAGACGTTACCAGAGCCAAATCAACACCGCCGATCCGAAGATGGCGGTGCCTCTTGCAATCACAGATCAGTTGCCGGGCGTCCATGCATCATAATCGCCGGTCACCCGTGGGCGCTCACCCTTGGCTGCCAGAGAGCCTTGTGGGCGATAGGCCTGTGCTGTTCCGGTCAGATTGGCATGATGAGGCTTTTGCCATTCACGCGGCACGTAGTTTTCCTTGGTTGGCGGGGTATCGGTGCGATAATGCATCCAGCCGTGCCAGCCCGGAGGAATGGCGGAAGCTTCCGCATAGCCCTTATACACCACCCAGCGCCGCGGCAGACCATAGCTGGTCATGGTGCCTTCGTAATATACATTGCCCAATTCGTCTTCACCGACGCGCGTTCCCTTACGCCATGTGAAAAAACGGGTCCCGATCGTCTGGCCATTCCACCAGGTGAAGATCTGCAACAGAAGCTGCTTCATGTCTTATCCTCGGCTCCGCCCATACCTACGGCGGCTTTCAATTGTCTGTTTGCTTATGACGCCTTGATGCGCGCTTGTCCAGAGAGGAGAGGCGCGCCTCCCCTCATTTCAATTTGATCTTGAAGCCAAAATGGCTCTTTTGAAACCCAAGCCGCTCGTAGAACCGATGAGCATCCAGCCGCGCGGCATTGGATGTCAATTGCACCTGCCGACAGCCTTGCTGCCGGGCCTTTTCAACACAGAAACCAATCATTTGCGCACCGATTCCCTGCCCTCGACAATCACTGCGCGTTTGCACCGCTTCAATAATCATCGATGAGCCACCGCGTCCAGTCATGGTTGTGGTGAGCATGGTCTGAAACGTCCCAACAACCTCTCCGTCCCGCTCCGCCACATACAGCGTTTCATTGGGCGATTCGCTGATCCGCGCAAAAGCGACGAGATAATCCGGCAAGGCGGAAGCCTCTGTCGTATCGCCATGCCCGCCAACAGTATCAGCGGCAAACAGCGATACAATAGCTGGCACATCGGCTGTTTGCGCTACACGGATGATCAGGGCTGATGGTTGTTGGTCGCTCATACCAGCGGCTTTTCCATCACAATGGCTTCAATACCGCTGCCGACCACACCGCAATCCTTGATACGATCTACCTCAACAAAGCCATGCGCCTCGTAAAACGCAATTGCCGCCGTATTCTTCGGCTCCACTTCCAATCGCATCACTTCAGCATCGGGAAAGCAGCTTTCCAGTTCGGCAAACAAATCACGTCCAATACCCTGACGCTGAAGCTCCGGATGCACGTAAAGCTGACGCAACAGGGCTGTTTTGGCCATATTGTCCGCCATGACCCCAAACGCCATGCCGCCAATGCGTTTGCCGTCATCAGCGACCAGAAACTCGCCACCCTTATGGGCCAAATTTGCCTTCAAAGCGACCAACGAATGCCAGCTCTCGGTGATCTCCTGCACTTTGTCGGCACCATAGATGCCGTCATAGGTCGCATGCCAGGTTTCCACCAGAAGCGTGCGCACCTTTTGCAAATCACGCTCGCTGGCGGTGCGCACGAAAAACATCTGGCTTACTCCTCAATGCCCAGCTTGGCCTTAACCAGCGCCTGCACAGCTTGCGGATTGGCCTTGCCGCCGGTGGCCTTCATCACCTGACCAACGAACCAGCCAGCAAGACTTGGCTTGGCCAGCACCTTGGCAACCTGATCCGGGTTGGCAGCAATGATCTCATCCACAGCTTTTTCAATAGCACCCGTGTCGGTCACCTGCTTCATGCCACGGCTTTCAACGATCTCGGCAGGATCGCCGCCCTCGTTCCAAACGATTTCGAACAGATCCTTGGCGATCTTGCCAGAGATGGTCTCGTTCTTGATCAGATCGATAATACCGCCAAGCTGAGCAGGTGAAACCGGAGTCTCTTCAATGCTTTTGCTGGCTTTGTTCAAGGCACCCAAGAGGTCATTGATCACCCAGTTGGCAGCAGCCTTGCCATCACGGCCCTCGGCCACGGCTTCGAAATAATCGGCAATGGCCTTTTCCGACACCAGAATGGAGGCGTCATAGACCGACAAGCCGAGGTCAGCGACAAAACGGGCCTTCTTGTCGTCTGGCAGCTCCGGCAGATTCTTTTTCAGCTCTGCAATATAGGCATCATCAAACTCAAGCGGCAGCAGGTCCGGATCGGGGAAATAGCGATAATCATGCGCATCTTCTTTGGAGCGCATGGAGCGGGTTTCGCCCTTGGCAGCATCAAACAGGCGGGTTTCCTGATCAATCACGCCACCATCTTCGAGGATGGCAATCTGACGGCGGGCTTCATATTCAATGGCCTGACCAATGAAGCGAATGGAATTGACGTTCTTGATTTCGCAGCGTGTGCCAAACTCGCCGCCGGGCTTGCGCACAGACACGTTGACGTCGGCACGCATGGAGCCTTCGTCCATATTACCATCGCAAGTGCCAAGGTAGCGCACAATCGAGCGCAGCTTGGTCATATAGGCCTTAGCTTCGTCAGAGGAGCGCATGTCGGGCTTAGAGACGATTTCCATCAGCGCCACGCCAGAACGGTTCAGGTCCACGTAGGACATTGTCGGATGCTGGTCGTGCATGGATTTGCCCGCATCCTGTTCCAGATGCAGACGCTCGATGCCGATTTCGATGTCTTCAAAATTGCCCTGACGATCCGGGCCGAGCGATATGATGATCTTCCCTTCACCGACAATCGGGTCCTTGAACTGCGAGATCTGATAGCCCTGCGGCAGATCGGGATAGAAATAGTTTTTGCGGTCAAAAATCGAGCGCTTGTTGATCTGCGCCTTGAGACCAAGACCGGTGCGCACGGCCTGCGCCACACATTCTTCATTGATCACCGGCAGCATGCCCGGCATGGCGGCATCCACCAGCGACACATTAGCATTCGGCGCATTGCCAAATGTGGTGGAAGCGCCGGAAAACAGCTTGGACTGGCTGGTGACTTGCGCATGCACTTCCATGCCGATGACGATTTCCCAGTCGCCGGTGGCGCCGGGGATCAGGCGTTTTGGGTCGGGTGTGCGGGTATCGACAAGGGTCATGACAGGCTCTTCTTCGAGCAAATCCTGAAGATGCAAAGGGCTCTTCGCCTCAGGAATTGCGTAAAACAGGGGCCAGAGTGTTGCGGCGATTCGAAAGAAAAGCGCAAACGCTCAAGCGGGTTGATTTTCACATTTCCGGTTAGAGCAAATGGGCTCAAGGCGCAAGACAGAGCGTTACATCCATTGACTTGAATATCAGCCGGACATGCCTTTAAAACGTGCTGAAAATGTCGATGTTGACCATAAAATACACCACAGCCTGAAAAAATGGCATCAATGCCCCCTTAACAAGCCGTCAAGGCGGATGACGCGCCTCAGAAAACAGGCTATGGGGGCGGCCATTATCAAAGTCATTGGAAGTGTAGATGACACCAAGTTCCATGCCCCGTTTCTCTGTTGTCGTACCCATGAAGAATGAGGAAGACAATATTGAGCTTATGATCGGAGAGATTGAAGCCGCCTGTCAGGGCGAAGATTTCGAAGCGATCTTCATTGATGATGGCTCGACCGATGCCACGCTTGCACGGCTGCAAGCGGCAGCGGCGGTGAAGCCATGGGTGCGGGTGCTGCATCATCCCACCTCTGGCGGACAATCCGCAGCCGTACACTCTGGTGTGCAGGCCGCCCGTGGCGCGGTGATTTGCACCATGGATGGCGATGGGCAAAACCCGCCTGCCGAAATTCCACGGCTTGTCGCTCCCCTGCTGGCGGCAAACGCCGCCTCCACCTTGGGACTGGTGGCAGGCCAACGGGCAAAGCGACAGGATACGCTCTCGAAGAAAATCGCATCCCGACTGGCCAATGGCATTCGCCAGCGGCTTTTGAACGACAACACCCGTGACACCGGCTGCGGGTTGAAA
The DNA here is from genome assembly GCA_913776675.1 of Rhizobiaceae bacterium. Lineage (GTDB taxonomy): Bacteria > Pseudomonadota > Alphaproteobacteria > Rhizobiales > Rhizobiaceae > Allorhizobium. The sequence goes on along the minus strand of CAJYRE010000583.1, from coordinate 6,725 downwards.
GCCTTCCGGCGCGATGCGTTTCTGGATTTGCCGTTCTTCAATCACATGCACCGTTATCTTCCGGCGCTGTTTTCCGCCCATGGCTGGCAGGTGGCGCACGTGGATGTCAGCCACCGCCACCGCCATGCTGGCGCATCGAATTATAACAACCTCCAGCGTGCGCTGGTGGGCATTCACGATCTGATCGGCGTCAGTTGGCTGATCAAGCGCCGCAAGCGCGTCCGCCCACAAACCATTGGACAACAGAAATGAACGAGATTCTCGCCTATTTCAAAATCACCAGCACGACCGATCTCATCTGGTTGGCACTCGGGCTGATTGCCCAGTTGATCTTTTCGCTGCGCTTCATCATTCAATGGCTGGTGTCGGAAAAAGAAAAGCGCTCGGTGATTCCCACCGCCTTCTGGTGGATTTCCATCGTCGGCAGCATCATGCTGCTGGCCTATGGCATTCATCGCCGCGATCCCATCATCATTCTCGGACAAGCGCTTGGCATGGTGGTTTACGGCCGCAATCTGATGCTGCTGTATCAAGGCGAAAAAACCGAGATGCCTCCCAAAGCGCAATTGTGAGCAAGCCTTATCCATGATCCGCATGACCATTCGTACCAGCATTGCCCTCATTCTTGCTATAACGGCCTTTCGGCTGGTGATGCTCCGGTATGACACCACGGATTTATTCGTGGATGAAGCGCAATACTGGCTTTGGTCGCAGCATCTGGATTTTGGTTATTACTCCAAGCCGCCGATGATTGCCTGGGTCATCCATTTCTTCACGCTTCTGGGTGGCTCACAGGATATTTTCTGGGTTCGCGCCGCAAGCCCGGTTCTGCATATGGCAACAGCGCTGCTGCTGATCCCAGCCACCATGCGGCTCACGGGCTCGCGCCTTGCCGGTGCGTGGACAGGTGTCAGCTATGCCACCCTGCCGGGCGTGGCTCTGTCATCCATCTTCATGTCAACGGATACGGTTCTGTTTCCGTTTCTAGCGCTGACATTGCTTTGCTATTCCTATCTCATCGAGCGCCGCTCCGCTGGCTTTGCGATTGTCATGGGGCTGAGCATTGGCTTTGGCACATTGTCCAAATATGCCATGCTGTATTTTGTCGGCACGGCCATCATCTCCGCATTCTTTTTGCCCAAAACGCGCATTGCCATACGAGACAGTGTATTGGCCATGTTCAGCGCGGTTCTGGTCATTGCGCCAAACATCTGGTGGAATGCCACCCACGGCGGCGCAACGCTGAAGCACACCTCTGACAATGCTGATTGGCATGGCCTCAATTTCCATCTGGATGATGCGGCCGCGTTTATCGGCAGCCAGTTTGGCGTGATTGGTCCTGTTCTGTTCGCAGCGATGCTGGTGGTATTCTATCGGTTGATACGGGGTAAGACATCGCTGACGGAAAAACATCTGTTTATTCTGTCCTGGCCGATTGTGCTGGTGATTGTATTTCAGGCGCTGATGTCGCACGCCTATGCCAATTGGGCAGCAACCGCCTATGCTGCTGGCGTCATGCTGGCCGTTTTCTATCTTCTGCAATCCGCGCCCAGACTGCTGACAACATCCCTGATCATCAATGGCGTGACATCGATTATTTTCGTATTTTTGGCCGTCTACTCTCACGACGCCGTTTTGCCGGGTGGCAAGCAGATTCTGAGCCGCTATCTGGGACGATCTGACCTGAGCTGGAGCATTGCTACCACCGCAGGCCGCGCTGGCACAGCCACGATTGTTGCTGATGACCGCGATATTCTCGCGGATCTGTTTTACACCTTGCGCGATGAGCCATTCACCATCCGTGCCCGCAGCAATGGCGATTTTCCGAACAATTATTATGAGCAGGAATTTCCACTGACATCCGACAGCGGTGATGAAACCATTCTCTATGTCACCAGTGGCAATGTAAGCTGCCATGGAACCACTGTCGATCCCGTTGCAACTCTGGCACCATCCACCGGCTATTGGAAAGGCCACAAAATCAAGGCCTACGCACTGCCTGCAAGTTGCATAACAAATCGTTTGACCTGAACATCCTCGGGATGCATCATTAGAGTTTATTCAATCTTAATATGCTTGGATTAGAGCATTTTTGCTTAAAATGCTGTAATTTGTGCCTTAGGAAGAAAACTTGATGCATTTACCCGAGTTAGAGTCCGTCACCCCACAAAGAATGACGTGTGTGTTTCTGCATGTTCCTAAAACAGCGGGCACGACCATCCACAACTTGTTGATACAGCATTTCAAGCCAGAGGAAATATGCCCTGAGCGGTTTGACAACATATCATCCTATACGCCTAATGAAATTTCCGGTTTCAAGTTATTTTCCGCACACGCTTGTTTCTCTCACTTAAACAGCATTCCTGGACCCAAAAAGATTTTTAGTATTTTCCGAGAACCCGTCGACAGGCTGATCTCGCAATATCAATTTTGGCATAGCCACTCCTCAGCCTTTATTGAGGAAACTCACCCCGATACCCTGCGCGATATAAAATCCAACGATCTCAAAGCCTATTTGCAAACCGCTGAGGACAACTGGGCTTTTACGTTTATCGACAACATGACAACGCGCCTGCTCTCTCATCCACATTTGAATGCTGATGGGCAACCGTGGCGTGACGATGCCGAGATGTTGGATGCGGCGCTGAAAAATCTCGATCAATTGGATGCATTCGGGATTTTCGAATTCCTGCCTCAATCGATTGACCTGATGTGCAGAACCTTTGACATGGCTCTGCCAAAGCAGATCGAGAAACAAAATGTAACGCGCGACAATCATGTCCTCAATCCATCAATATTTGATCCATTGGAACCTTTGGATATTGATGAGGAAACTGAGGCGTTATTCCGCCACAGATGCCGTCTGGATGCCATCATCTACGATGCCGCCAAGGAAAAATTCTTTAACCGCCTGGGAACACGCTTGAAACGCAAGCATGTGGGCCTCACTTTGATGGGCGAAATCCAGCACCGCTATCACTTTTCAACCGTGAATGCAGCCGCCAATCAATCCGGCGTTCTGCTCTACGGTCCCTATATCCTGCTGAAAGCTGGCAAATATTGCGCAAGCGTGGAAATGGGCATTGATTCGTCAATAACCCTTGCAGCAGGAAACGACCCTGTGGGCTACATGGATGTTTGCTCATCAACAGGTAAAATCGTGCATGCCACACGTCCGATCTTTCTACAAGATTTGACGCCCGGCTCTTACATCAAGCTGGATTTGTTGTTTACGCTGGAGAAAACAGCGACAGAATTGGAAATCCGCGTTTTCAGCCATGGCCTGTATCCATTGTCGGTCAAACTGGAAACAGAACTTGACGTGATAGAATGATGATTTTTCAACGGTGATGCACCACATGGCACCGATTGAAGACCCCTATACTCATTCAAAAGCGCCGCTGGGACCATAGGTGTCATCACTATGGATGTCCACCAGCCGACGCGACATGCCGACCATTTCAATATTGCGGTCCAGCTTCGGATTGTAAACCACCGATAGCCAACGCATGCCGTAACCATGATGTTGAAAAAAGCTGACCGCCTGCTTGTTGCGGGCGTGGGTTTCAAGCTGCACTTCTTCATAACCCTGCAGGATAATATCGCGCTCAACGGCCTCCAGCAAAGCCTTGCTGTAGCCCCGCCCCTGATAGGCGGGATCAATCCAGAAATCTGTAATCTTATCATCCAGATTTTCACGCGCCGCCCAACCAACGGGTTGGCCCATATGCTCAACAACAGAAATCGCCGTGAGGCCAGATCGGGTAAAATTACGAAAAGCGTTGCGGGCATTGTCGATCATTGACTCAACATCCCCAACGGTCAACATGGCCTGTTCCCAAGCGCGAAGACCAATATCGGCCAGGATCGTTGCCTCATCTGAATGTGCATTGCGAATCCTAGCCATCGTGCCCTCATCGCTTTCTGCCGATAGTAAATCACTCAGTTGGCAATTTCGCCAGAGGGCAAACTTTTATGAAACACCCCTTATTTATAAATTTCATGAAAAAACGGTTCAAAACAATATTCGCCGCAGGCGGACCTTGGGCATTTCAAGCTGCATAATGGAATCGCGCTCCATTCCCTGCCACACAATGTCGAAACCACACCGTTTATAAAGCGCAATGGCTGAAAAATTTTTTTGGTGAGTCGCAATGCGGGCTTGCCGCAGCCCCTCCTCATGCATCAGCACACAAAAATGCTGAACCAGCGCACGACCAATGCCGCGTCGCTGAAATGCAGGCGCAACCCAGATGTCGGAAATATAATCTGGTTCATCTTCGCGGGCACCCCAGCCGACCACCTGATGATCCATCTCCGCAATCACCACATGACCGCGTGTGGACCATGGAAAGCTGAGAAAAGCGTCTTTGACCCGCTGCGCGACTTGGGGATCAGAAAAACCACGGTCAAGCGGTCCCGTCGAGCGCCACGCATCCCAGCCAACCCGGCCAACTGCATCGCAATCGGCCGGTGTCATCAAACGGAGAATAAACGTCTTACCACCACTTGGCGGGTGTGAAGGTGCCTGCGGCTTGCTCGATGACATGGGCGGTCTTGAACAGGGTTTCTTCTTCAAACGGCTTGCCGATCAATTGCAGGCCAAGCGGCAGGCCCTTGGCATCAAGCCCGGCAGGCACGGAAATGCCCGGAAGACCCGCCATGTTCAGCGTGATGGTGAAAATGTCGTTGAGGTACATTTTCACCGGATCAGCCGCCAGTTCCTTATCGCCAATGGCGAAAGCCGAAGACGGTGTGATTGGGGTCAGGATCGCATCCACGCCAGCGGCAAACACCTGCTCAAAATCGCGCTTGATTAGGGTGCGAACCTTCTGGGCGCGCAGGTAGTAGGCATCGTAATAACCCGCCGACAGCACATAGGTACCCATTAGAATACGGCGCTGCACTTCCTTGCCAAAGCCTTCTGCACGGGTCTTTTCGTACATGTCGGCAATGTCCTTGCCATCGACGCGCAGACCAAAGCGCACGCCGTCATAACGGGCAAGGTTGGAAGAGGCTTCCGCCGAGGCCACGATATAATAGGCAGGCAGAGCGTATTTCGTATGCGGCAGGGAAATATCAACAATCTCGGCACCGGCATCTTTCAGCCATTGGATGCCCTGCTGCCACAGCGCTTCAATCTCTTCCGGCATACCATCCATACGGTATTCCTTTGGAATGCCGATTTTCATGCCCTTGATCGACTGGCCAATCGCCGCTTCATAGTTTGGAGCCAGAAGGTCCACCGAGGTGGTATCCTTCTCATCAATGCTGGCCATGGACTTCAGAAGGATTGCAGCATCGCGCACATCGCGGGCAATCGGGCCCGCCTGATCCAGAGACGACGCATAGGCCACCACGCCCCAGCGCGAGCAACGGCCATAGGTCGGCTTGATACCAACCGTGCCGGTAAAGGCCGCAGGCTGACGGATAGAGCCGCCGGTATCGGTTGCGGTGGCACCGGCGCACAGGTGTGCGGCCACAGCCGCAGCGGAGCCACCGGACGAACCACCGGGCACCAGCTTCACATCCGAACCCTTGGCCTTCCATGGGTTGACGGCTGGGCCGTAGTAGGAGTTTTCGTTGGAGGAGCCCATGGCGAACTCATCCATGTTGAGCTTGCCCAGCATCACGGCACCGTCATTCCAGAGGTTCTGGGTTACGGTTGATTCGTATTTTGGCTTAAAGCCATCCAGCACATGCGAGCAGGCCTGCGTGTGAACGCCACGGGTGGCGAACAGATCCTTGACGCCGAGCGGAATGCCTTCCAGCGGGCCAGCCTTGCCGCTGGCAATGCGGGCATCCGATGCCTTGGCCATATCGCGGGCTATCTCTGGCGTTACCACCACATAGGTATTGAGAGCACCATTGGCCGTCTCGATAGCGCCAAGATAGGCATCGGTCAGCTCAACGGCTGTGATGTCCTTGGTAACAAGCTTTTCGCGGGCTTGCGCAATGGTGAGGCTGGTCAGTTCGCTCATGGATTTGTTCGCTTTGCAGTTTATGCGTCAACTATCTTGGGTAAGGAAAGGGAATTGCGGCTGAAAAAGCCTATTCAACAACCTTCGGGACCATGAAGAAGTTACGGTCGGTTTGCGGGGCGTTGGCAACAATGTCTTCGGCCTTCGCGCCATCGGTCACAGCGTCTACACGCTTGCGCATGGCCATGGGCATCACCGAGGTCATCGGCTCGACGCCATCCACATTGACCTCTGAGAGTTGCTCGACAAAACCAAGGATACCATTCAGCTCATCCATCACCCGGCCTGCTTCATCATCGGGCAGAGCAATACGGGCAAGCTTGGCAACACGCTTTACGGTAGCGAGATCAACGGACATCGGCATTCTCCAGATCAATTGTCAGACCCGCTATAATGGCCGAATGGATGAAGAGCAACGGGGGCAGTTTTTGTTGCGCTTAAAATTCACCCCCGAATTGCGATTTTCGGGGGTGAGAAACGTCATTTTTTAAATCGAAATGGTTTCGCCAGCCTTGGGAGCCTGCACCGCCGTCTTGGAACCTTCCAGACCAGCAATGAACTTGTCCGGCGTCTGATCAATAATCGGGAACGTGCCGTAATGCGCCGGGATCGCCGTCTTGAAGTTGAAATAGCGCTGGCAGGCCAGAGCCGCCACGGCACCGCCCATGGTGAAACGATCACCAATCGGCACAATGCCAATATCGGGCTGGTGTAATTCGTTGATCAGCGCCATGTCGGAGAAAA
>CAJYRE010000582.1 GCA_913776675.1 Rhizobiaceae bacterium | reverse complement strand
GTCACGGCTGTTCTGGTATCCCATTCTGTACGGCATTGTGCTGAACACCCGGCCCGGCAAGGTGGGCAAAGCCTATGAAAGCATATGGAACAAGGATCTGGATGAAAGCTATTTGCGCACCTACACCCGCAATCAGGCCGAGAAAATGGCGGCATCCTTTGCCGACATGCCAAATGTGGTGGTGGATTGGGCGATGCGCTATGGCCAGCCCTCGATCCAATCGAAAATGAATGAGCTGCAAAAAACCGGCTGCGAAAAAATCCTGCTGTTTCCGCTCTATCCGCAATATGCAGCGGCCACCACGGCAACCGTGAATGACGAGGCCTTCAAGGCGCTGTTAAAAATGCGTTGGCAGCCAGCCTTGCGCACCGTACCGCAATACAGCGATGATCCCGTTTATATCGACGCACTGGCCAACTCGATTGAGGCGCATTATGCCGCACTCGATTGGGAGCCGGAACTGTTGCTGACCTCCTTTCACGGCATTCCAAAATCCTATTTCATGGCGGGCGATCCTTACCATTGCCAATGCTATAAAACAGCGCGTCTGCTGCGGGAACGGCTGGGCTGGAGCAAGGAAAAGCTGATGGTCACCTTCCAATCCCGTTTCGGGCCGGAAGAATGGCTGCAACCCTATACCGACAAAACCGTCGAAAAACTCGCCAAGGACGGCATCAAGCGCATCGCCGTGATCAATCCCGGCTTTGTGTCCGATTGCCTTGAAACGCTGGAGGAAATTGCCGGTGAAGCAGGCGAGATTTTCCACCACAATGGCGGTGATAAATTCACCCATGTTCCTTGCCTGAACGACAGTGCGGATGGCATGCGCGTGCTGGAAAACGTCGTGCGTCGTGAATTGATGGGCTGGGTGTAACGCCCACCTCATCCAAAACACCAGAACCGATGGCAGCCCCTCCTGTCCAACTGAAAGAGGGGAGCCAACCTTGCAAGAAAATTATAAATTTTGTGCATCTGATGTTTCATCTTGCATTTCTATTTCAGGTTGATTTCACCTTCAAATCTTTCTAAAGCGAGTTCCATCTTTCACACATTGAAAATACTGCCAAAATCAAATTTTATAGGGCTAAGGCGCACAACCTATTGATTTAATTCTAAATTAACTATGAAAAATAAAAGAAGTTTTAATATTTTTTCTGATAATCGTAAACAGCGAATGACGTCAGTCTCGCATGTTTTGGGGGGAAACCTGCATGAAAATTAGCGGCAAAATCTATTCCTTGGTCGCTATCCTGGGAATTGCAGCACTCATTATCGGTGCTATGGGCGTATTCGTCACGCTTCGCTACAACAACAAGACCAGCGAACTGATGAATGTCTCAGAACGGGCCTATCTGGGTGAGCGCCTGAACCGATATGTGACAGCCGTCGTCATGGAAGCGCGCGGTATCTATGCCTCCAAAACAAAAGAGGATGCCGCAAAATTCGGCACTGGCCTGATCAAAAATCTCACCGAGATTGATACGACGCTGACAACCTGGACAAAACTGGTGCCTGATGCGCAAAAAAACAGTTTTGATGCCATGGTGGCCAAAGCAGCCGAATTCAAAAAATTTCGAACAGAGACTGTACGCCTCGCCAAAGAAGTGAGCCCGGAAGCTGCCAACGAACAAGGCAACAATGACGCCAACCGGACCAACCGTACACAGTTTCAGGCGCAGATTGATGCAATTGTCGGAGCAGACAAGGCTTTGCTCGAAGAGCTCAGATCCTCGCTCGATTCCTTCCGTAGCACAATGATGGTGCTGATCAGCTCGGTAACGGCGGTCTTCATTCTGGCAGGCGTTGGTGCAGGCATCTACATTGGTACCACGCAGTTAAGCCGTCCGATTGTCAGCCTGACCGATGCGATCAAGCGGGTGGCAAAGGGTGACTACGAAACACCGGTGCCCTTTGAAAATCGCCGTGATGAAATCGGCGACATGGCCAAGGCCGTTGATGTCTTCAAAAACAATGGCTTGCAAGTCCAGCGCATGAACGCGCAGGAAAGCGCCATGCGTGCCAAAAGCGATGATTTGCAATCCAGCATTTCCGTTGTCGTGGAAGCCGCCGCCAGTGGCGATTTCAGCAAGCGGATTGAAAAACAGTATGATGATGTCAATCTGGATCGCTTTGCCGCCAACATCAACACCCTGCTGACCAGCGTGAACGAGGGCGTGAGCGAAACACGACGTGTGATTGCCAGCCTGGCCGCAGGCGACCTTGATCAAAGCATGCAAGGCGAATTCCGAGGGGTGTTTGCCGAGTTGCAAGCCAACGTCAACAGCACGTTTGAACGTCTGCGCGAAGTGATTGCCAATATCCGTCACAACACCGATGGCATCCGCGGCAGTGCAGAAGACCTCAGCGCGGCCACCAACGACTTGTCGCAGCGCACGGAACGTCAGGCCGCAGCGCTGGAGCAAACCTCGGCAGCCTTGGAACAGATCACCGTCGTGGTGCGTAATTCCACAAGCCGGACTCAGGAAGTCACGCGGATTGTTTCGGCCGCCAAGGATGATGCCGCCCAATCAGCGCAGATTGTCGGTGATGCTGTGAACGCCATGGGCCGGATTGAGCAGGCATCGAATGAAATTTCAAAAATCATCAATGTGATTGATGAAATTGCCTTCCAGACCAACCTGCTGGCGCTGAATGCCGGTGTTGAAGCCGCCCGTGCAGGCGAGGCTGGCAAGGGCTTTGCGGTTGTTGCGCAGGAAGTGCGTGAACTGGCACAACGCTCGGCCAATGCCGCCAAGGACATCAAGACCCTGATCAACAAATCCGGCGAAGAAGTTGGCGGTGGCGTTGCTCTGGTACAGAAAACCGGCAAGGCATTGTCAGCTATCGAAAGCCAGATTCTGGCCATCAACGAACATATTCACTCCATTGCCAGCTCGGCCAACGAGCAGTCAACCGGGCTTCAGGAAGTGAATGTGGCCGTCAACCAAATGGATCAGGTCACGCAACAGAACGCCGCAATGGTGGAAGAAACCTCTGCCTCCACCCACAAGCTTTTCCAGGATGCCGAAAACCTGGCGCGCTTGCTGGAGCATTTCAAAGTCCGGCAGGAAAGCCATCAGCAGATGCGGCCGATCAGCGCGCCGCAACCTGTCAAAGCCACCATGTCAACACGACCAGCCCCTGTGCCCTCTCCGGCACGCGCCAAGATGCAGGCCATTGCCAAGGCGTTCACAGGTGGCAGCTCGGCAAAAACGCCCACCCCTCCAGTCAGGGCACAAGCCCCGGTTCTGGCCCACGCAACATCGAATGACAGTTGGGAAGAGTTTTAACAGAGCGGCTCACGGTTTCACAGAAACAGTGAGCCGCTCTCACTCTTTGTTATCACGCATTTCAGGACGGAAAACCGTCTGGATCCGATGATCCGGGCGGTTTCATCATGTTATGTCTTGAACAGTGTCTGCAAGAAAGCAATCAGCGACGGACGCCAGACATCCATCTCATGTTGCAGGCCTGGATATTCGTGATACTCATGAACAATCTTTTTCTCATCGAGGGTAGCCTTCAAACCAGCAATATCCTTGCCCGTCACCTGATCCTTTGATCCAACGGTCACGGTGAAATTGCGCAGCATTTTGTTGATTTTGGCCGGATCGTTCAGAGCAGCATCCACCGCCTTGTTGGGCACAGTGGTTGTCGAAACGCCGCTGAAGGTTGCCACCCAGCCAAACGTGCCCAGATGGGAAAGGCCAGACACCAAAGCCT
>CAJYRE010000581.1 GCA_913776675.1 Rhizobiaceae bacterium | reverse complement strand
GGGATCATCCGTCGGTGGAGGCCTTGAAACGTCAGCTTGAAACATTGCATATCCGCGTCACGGTGGTCTGGCCGCAGTTGGATGAAAGCCACGCCAGCGCCAATGTGGTGTTTTTTGATGCCGATATGGGCCATGACGGACAATTTCCCTGGCCTGCCGGTTTTGCCCCCATGCCGATGATTGCGCTGATTGGTTCGGAAACACCGGGACGGATCGAATGGGCGCTCTCCCAAGGCTCCAATGCCCATGTGCTGAAACCGGTTGGCTCCACCGGAGCCTATAGCGCCTTGCTGATTGCCGCCCACGCCTTTGAGGGTGCGAAAGCACAGGCCAATGACATTCGCACCCTCGAAACAAGGCTCCGTCAACGCCCCATCGTCGTTCACGCCATTCTTGAACTTTTACAGCGCGGTAGCGCGAACGAAGCCGATGCCTGGCGGCAATTGCGACGCGTGGCCATGGATTGGGGCATGACCATTGAGGATGCGGCAGAGGCCATCTGCCGTCAGGACCGTAGCTTTGCGGGAAAATCATAACAACAGATAAAACGGGAGATCGAGAGACGTGTCGCTGATTGAAGGCTTTGCACCCTACGGCGACTATCAAACCTGGTATCGCATCACTGGCGATCTGCAAGCGGGCAAGCCACCGCTGATCGTCGCCCATGGCGGCCCCGGCTGCACCCATGATTATGTGGACAGCTTCAAGGATCTTGCTTTAAGCGGCCGCGCCGTCATTCACTATGATCAGGTTGGCAATGGCAAATCCACGCATTTGCCTGAAAAGGGCGGTGACTTCTGGACTGTCGATTTCTTCAAGGCCGAACTCCATAACCTGATTGATCATCTGGGCATTCGGGATGGGTATTGTCTGTTGGGCCAATCCTGGGGTGGAATGCTGGGGGCCGAATTCTCGGTTGATCAGCCGAAAGGCCTGAAGGCATTGGTGATTGCCAATTCGCCCGCCTCGTTGAAAACATGGGTGGCGGAGGCCAACCGTCTGCGTGAGGCGCTACCGCCAGACGTTCAGGCCACACTGCTGAAGCATGAACAGGCGGGCACCACAGATAGCGCCGAATATGCTGAAGCCACGGATGTGTTCAACCAGCGTCACGTCTGTCGCATTGTCCCCATGCCGCCTGAAGTGCAACGCACCTTTGATGCCATCGCCGCCGACCCGACCGTTTATCACACCATGAATGGTCCCAACGAATTTCACGTGATTGGCACCATGAAGGACTGGACCATTGAGGGACGTCTTTCGACCATCAACGTGCCGACGCTGTTGATCTCCGGCCATTTTGACGAGGCAACGAAGGCCTGTGTGCAGCCCTATGCTGATGAAATCCCGGATGTGCGCTGGCACATTTTCGAACACTCCAGCCACATGCCGCATGTTGAAGAAAGAGACGCCTGCATGGCTGTCGTGCAGACATTTCTGGATGCCAAAGCCGCCTGAGCATCAACGCGCAATAACCTGATAAAAACAAAGGGAACGAAAAATCATGACAATCGGATTGAAAACACTGTCCAAAAGAAAGGCCGCCCTGCTGGTGGGCTGCCTGCTGGCCCAAACCGCCTTCGCAAGCTTTGCCCATGCGGATGAGCGCGCAGACCTGATGGCCAAGCACCGGGGTGGCACCATGGTGCTTTCCGCCGTGGCGGCCGCTGGCACACTGGATACGGCCATCAACTACACCGGCCAGTTCTGGCAGGTGTTTCAGATGACCAATGATGGTCTGGTCAAGTTCAAGCAGGCCGCAGGCACTGAAGGCTTCAAGATTGTGCCGGACGTGGCCGAGGCCATTCCAGAGCCACAGGATGGCGGCAAGACCTATGTGTTCAAAATCCGCAAAGGCATTATGTTTTCCAATGGCAAGGAGCTGAAGCCATCGGATGTGCTGGCCTCCTTCCAGCGTATTTTCAAGGTGAACGGCCCCACCACCGGCAGCTTCTATAACGGCTTTGTCGGCGCAGACAAATGCATTGCCAATGGGGCAACCTGCACGCTGGATGGCGGCGTGATTGCTGATGATGCAGCCGGCACGGTGACCATCCACCTGGTGGCTCCCGATTCCGAGTTCTTTGATAAGCTGGCCGTTCCGCATGCCAGCATTCTGCCAGCCGACGCCCCCGTCAAGGACGCTGGCACCACACCGCTTCCGGCCACCGGCCCCTATATGATCGACAGCTACAACCCCAATGAGCAGATGGTGCTGAAGCGAAACCCCCATTTCAAGGAATGGAGCGTGGATGCCCAGCCGGATGGATATGTGGACCAGATCATCTATAAATTCGGCATGACAGAAGAGGCCACCATCAACGCCATTCAGAATGGTCAGGTGGACTGGATGTTTGACCCACCACCCACAGACCGTCTGCCGGAACTGGGTTCGAAATACGCCAAGCAGATGCATATCGATCCGCTGGCGGCCTTCTGGTACGCGCCCATGAACACCACCCTGCCGCCGTTCAACAATCTCAAGGTCCGTCAGGCTGTGAATTATGCGCTGGATCGGGATGCGCTGGTGGGGCTGTATGGTGGTGATGTACTGGGCACCCCAACCTGCCAGATCCTGCCACCGGATTTCCCCGGTTATGCACCAAGTTGCCTCTACACCAAGAACCCCGGCGAAAGCTGGAGCGAGCCGGATATGGACAAGGCCAAAGCCTTGATCAAGGAAAGCGGCACGGCGGGCCAGAAGGTGACCGTGATTGTTGAAGACACGGCCGTCAGCCGTGGCATCGGCACCTATCTGCAAAGCCTGCTGAATGAACTGGGCTATGATGCCTCCATGAAGGCCATCTCCAGCAATATTCAGTTCACCTATATCCAGAACAGCAACAACAACGTGCAGATCAGCGTTTCGCAATGGTTCATGGATTATCCGGCAGCCTCAGACTTTATCAACGTGCTGCTCTCTTGCGATAGCATTCACCCCGGCAGCGATTCCTCCATCAACATCTCGGCCTATTGCAACAAGGATCTGGATAAGCAGATGCAGGATACCATGGCGCTGGCCGTGACCAATCCGCAAGCCGCCAATGCCAACTGGGCCAAGATCGACAAGGCCTTTATGGAGCAGGCACCTCTGGCTCCGCTGTTCACGCCAAAGAGCGTCAATTTCACCTCGGCACGGCTTGGTAACTACCTGTTCAACAAACAGAACCGCTGGGTCATGTCCCAGTCTTGGGTGAAATAAGCGTATTCGTCAAAAAAAGGCGGCGTGCAAGCGCCGCCTTTCCAAACAACAAACGCGCCCATTGAAGGATACGACATGACTGACCTGTCCGAAGGGATAGCCACTCCGGCCATGCCCGCTGAAGGACCAAAACCGTCAACCGGTGGCTCCAGCCCATGGCATCGGGCATGGCGGATTTTGCGTCGTGACCGTTCGGCCATTGTAGCCGTGACCATGCTTTTGGTGATCATCATTGCCAGTTTGGCCGCGCCGCTTTATGCCAGCTCTGTTGCGGAAACCGATCCTTTTCGCTCCAATCTGAGCGGCAAGGTGATGATTGAGGGCAAGCGCGTCAAAGTCATGCAACCCTCCACCGAAGGTTTAGGGCTGGGGGTTACACCGATTGGCCCGACATGGGAGCGGCACTATCTGCTGGGTGCCGATACCCAGGGCCGTGATGTAGCCGCCCGACTCTTGTATGGCGGGCGCAATTCGCTGCTGATTGCCGCCTCATCCACTGTCATCTGTCTGATACTGGCGGCATTGATTGGTATTTGTGCCGGTTTTTTCGGCGGCACAACGGACATGATCCTGTCGCGCATTCTCGATATTCTCTGGGCCTTTCCGGTCTATCTTCTGGCCATTTCTCTGTCCATTGTGCTGATCTCCCAAGGCATAACCATCGGGCCGATTGAGATCAATTCCAACAGCCTGCTGCTGCCCATCGGCATTATTGGCATAATCTATGTGCCTTATGTGGCGCGCCCGGTCAGAGGCCGCGTGTTGGCGCTGAAAAACAGCGAGTTTGTCATGGCTGCCATTGGTCTGGGCATTCCACGCTGGCGCATTTTGCTGAAAGATATTCTGCCCAATATTTCCACCCTGCTGATAGTGTTTGTGCCGCTGATGATGGCGCTGAACATTATCACCGAATCCTCGCTGTCCTTTCTGTCGATTGGCGTTCAGGCCCCCGATGCCAGTTGGGGAACCATCATTCAGGATGGACAAGGCCTTTTGTACACCCGCCCGATTGTTGCGCTGGCTCCCGGCATTGCCATCGTACTGACCGTTCTGGCCCTGAATGTGCTGGGCGACAGCGTGCGAGACGCGCTGGATCCGCGCACAAAGATCATCTGAGGAGCATGCTATGAGTGTTGCTATTGTTCAGCGTCTGGCCCAGATGGTTTTTGTGCTGTTTGGCATATCTGCGCTGGTGTTTCTGATTTTCTTTGCCACACCGGGGGCCGATCCCGCCGCCCGCATTGCCGGACGCAATGCCTCGCCGGAAACGGTGGAAACCATCCGCAAGGAGTTCGGCTTTGATCGCGCCCTCCCCGTGCAATACGCCATTATGATGAAGCGTCTGTTTGTAACGCAAGACCTTGCCTCTTACGTCAATCGTGGCATGCGCGTGGTGCCGCAGGTGGCTGAGGCTGCACCCGTAACACTCTCACTTGTGGCAGGGGCTGCGGTGCTGTGGGTGCTGGGGGCCGTGTTTGTGGGTGTGGTGGCCGCCATGACCCGCGATAGCATCATCGACCGTGGCCTGATGGTGCTGGCGCTGATTGGTGTGTCCATGCCGGTCTACTGGCTGGGTGAGGTGATGAACCTGATCTCCCAGAGCCGGTTTCATGATACCTGGCTGTTTTCCTGGGTGCCATCGCTGGGTTATAAACCGCTGTTTTCCGATCCGGTTGGCTGGTTCAAGACCCTGATCATTCCATGGATCACACTGGCGGCTCTCTACATCGGCATTTATGGCCGGGTGCTGCGCGCCAATCTGGTGGAAGCTTATCAAGAGGATTTTATCCGCACCGCCCGCGCCAAGGGCTTAAGCCCGGCCCGCGTCATGCTGCGCCATGCGCTCCGCACCTCGCTGATTGCTTTTGTCACCATGTTTGGGCTGGATTTTGGTGCCTTGGTGGGCGGCTCGGCCCTGCTGACCGAAGTGGTGTTTGGCCTCAATGGTGTTGGTCGCCTGACCTATCAGGCTCTTCTGAATCTCGACCTTCCCATGATCCTTGGCACGGTGATCTATGCCTCATTTTTTGTCGTGCTGGCGAATGCGGTGGTGGATGTCGTCTATGTGCTGATTGACCCCCGCGTGAGAGGGAGCTGAGCCATGACACTTATGGAAAAACCTGTACTGCTGGATGTCAACGGACTTTCCGTTTCCTTTGCCACCGACCATGGCATGGTCAAATCGGTCCGGGATGTATCGTTTACGGTACGCGAATGTGAAATCCTGTCGATTGTCGGCGAATCCGGCTCTGGAAAATCCGTCACCCTGCTGTCGCTGCTGGGCTTGCATGATCCCAAAACCACAAGGGTGGATGGCGCAGTTGCCTTTCGCGGCAAACGGATCATGGAAATGTCAGCCCAGCAGATGCGCAGCATTCGCGGCAAGGACATCGGTCTGATCTCGCAAGATCCGATGACCGCTCTGACCCCTGTTTATACGATTGGCTGGCAGATTGCCGAGCAAATCCGTGCCCATGAGGCCATTTCTGCCCGTGCTGCACGCCTGCGGGCCATTGAGCTGCTGGGCGAGGTGGGCCTGTCCAATCCGGGTGAAGCCGTGGATCGTTATCCGCACCAACTCTCGGGCGGTATGCGACAGCGCGCCGTCATTGCCATGGCGTTGTCATGCAACCCCGCCCTGCTGGTGGCCGATGAGCCAACCACGGCGCTGGATGTGACCGTGCAGGCACAAGTGCTGGATCTCCTGTTGCGGCTGCGCAAAGATTTTGGCTCGGCCATCATTCTCATCACCCATGATATGGGTGTGGTTTCCGAAGTGGCCGATCAGGTGGCGGTGATGTATGCGGGACGCATTGTTGAGCGCGGCCCGACCGAGCAGATTTTCACCAATCCGCTGCATCCCTACACCTGGGGACTGATGGCTTCCATTCCACCCCTCACCGGCCCGCGGCTTTCCCGACTGAAATCCATTCCCGGCATGCCGCCCACCCCGGATACGCTGTCTGAGGCTTGCGGCTTTGCCCCCCGTTGTGGCTTTGCACGCCCGGAATGTGGCTCTCATCCGCCGCTTCACCGTGAACAGGACCAGTCCTGTCTTTGCGTGCTGAAGAACCGGGAACGCACCGCGCTTCGCCAAACCGTTTTGCCTCTGGAGGAGCTTGTATGAGCCTGCCCGATACCCGAAAGCCGCTTCTGGCAGCCCATGACCTGAGCAAAAATTTCACTGTGGGGAAAACAATCCGTCCCGGCTCCGGCCGCACACTTCATGCGGTAGACAAGATCAGCCTTGAGGTTTTTCCAGGCGAAACCCTTGGTCTGGTGGGCGAATCCGGCTCTGGCAAATCCACACTGGGCCGCTGCCTGACCCGCCTGTATGATATTACCGGCGGCACACTGGAGTTTGATGGCGAAACCATCACCAAGGCCGAAGGGGCCGAGCTGTTGCCGGTGCGCCGGAAAATGCAGATGATTTTTCAAGACCCGTCGGCCTCGCTCAATCCGCGTCGCAAAATCCGCGATGTGCTGGGAGAGGTGCTGAAAGTCCATAAAATCCGCGAGGGAGCCGCCATTGAAGAGCGACTGGCAGACCTGATGGATCTTGTCGGCCTGCGCCGGGAATATCTCGATCGCTACCCACATGAATTTTCCGGCGGACAACGCCAGCGCATCGGCATTGCCCGTGCCTTGGCCATTGAACCAAAGGTGATCGTCGCCGATGAGCCAGTATCGGCGCTGGATGTGTCGGTGCAAGCGCAAATCGTCAATCTGTTCAGTGATCTGCGGGAAAAGCTGAACCTGACCTATGTCTTCATTGCCCATGATCTGGCCGTGGTGCGGCAAGTCTCCACCCGCGTCGCAGTGATGTATCTGGGCTCGATTGTTGAAATAGGAGAAACAGATAAACTGTATGCCAACCCGGCACATCCGTACACGCAGGCCCTGCTGTCAGCCATTCCCCAGCCTCACACACGCGGCAAACAGCAGCGCATTCTGTTGAAAGGGGAAATTCCAAGTCCGCTCAATCCACCGACAGGGTGTAAATTCTCGACACGCTGTCCCGTGGCGCGCGATATGTGCCATCAACAACGACCGCCACTAACACCTGTGTCCGATCAGCGCCGCGTGGCCTGTCACTTTCCGCTCACTACAAGCGTGTGAAGCCAGAGATATTGCCAGAAATATTCAATTTCAGCGTGTACTGGATAAAATTGAACATGGGTCTGTCGGGTTCAATCTGACCGTAACAGACTCCTGTCGCACCAATTGCTCATTTTTGGGTGTATCCATTCACCATGGATACACCCATATTCCATACGAAGCATGAAAAATTTTCGCTCCCTTAGGTGCGTCGGATGCCACCAAAAACGAGCGAAAGGACGAAAAGAACAAGAAAAACAAAGAATAGAATCTTTGCAATGCCGACGGACACCCCAGCAATACCCCCAAAACCAAGCGCTGCAGCCACCAGGGCCACAATCAAAAACACCAGAGAATAGTAAAGCATCATCTTTCTCCCTTTGTTAACGTTGTAAAAACGTTGAAAAAATAGGATTGTTCCTTCACCCATTTCCTTTTATTTTCCGCGCAGACAACGTCAGCGAAAAGCAGGCGAAGGATAAATTTCGCACGTCCGGGAACTAAAGGCAGGTCATGACGTTTTCAGACCAAAAGTTTTTTGAAAGCAATGAAGATGAAAAACGCATTGGATAACGAAAGACATGGCTCTCCCCCCGTTCAGGAGTCTCTCCAGACGGATGGGATTTCTGTGAAACTCAGAGAATTCTATCGGCAACTGGAGCAAGAGGAAATTCCGAATAATTTGCTTATGCTTCTCGACAAGCTGGACAAGGCCGAAAAGGCAAGTGCAGCGGCGGCGGAGACCAAGTCCGATGAATGAGGCAGAGAGCGGCGACTACGACTTTAAACGATTGCTGCTTGGAAGCATTCCCAGTCTGCGTGCCTTTGCCCTGTCGCTGTGCGGTGTACCTGACAGAGCCGATGATCTGTTGCAGGAAACCATTATGAAGGCATGGGCCAAGCAAGAGAGTTTCGAGGCTGGTACCAATATCAAAGCCTGGCTCTTCACAATCTTGCGCAATGAATTCTATTCGCAAATGCGCAAACGCGGCCGTGAAATTGGTGACCCGGACGATATTTACACATCGCAAATGGCCGTGCAGCCCAATCAGCATGGCGCGATGGATATGCAGGATTTCAAAAAAGCTCTGGCTGAACTCTCCGATGACCAGCGCGAAGCCATTATTCTGGTTTCAGCCTCCGGCTTCAGCTATGAAGAAGCGGCCGAGATCTGCGGCTGTGCCGTTGGCACCATCAAAAGCCGGATCAACCGTGCAAGAGCGCGCTTACAGGAACTTTTGGGCATTTCCGGAGAAGGCGATTTTGGCCCCGACGCAAAAACTGCGGCGATTCTCAAGGCATCTGCCATCTGATAAAAACAGCCAAAATCGATCCATCACGTCTGTCCGGCTCCAACCGAACAGGACAGACGTGATTGTTTATCGTGTGGGCAATGGAAAAGCCTTGATAAAAGCCGCCAGGGCGTACTCATCGAAAGGCTTTTCAAAATAGACTGTCCCATCATGATCATTGGGTCCGCTATCAAATATGTGGCGGGTATGAATAAAAGCCAGACGCGCTCCCGCCGTCCGAACCATTTCAGATTGCAGCCTGCGCCCTTCCCCTGTTGCTGCAGCCTCCACGAACACAAGATCAAAACGCGATTGCGTCAGCGCAGATTTAAGATCATCGCGCCTGCAAATCATCACGAGACAAAGACGCGCTTCTGTGATGATCCGTTCTGCTTCAAGTCCAATTAAATAATTGCTTTCCGCAATCAAGATGCGAAGAGTTGCTCCATTCAAACGCTTTTTCCTTTAGCTTGAGCTCGGAATCGATCGCATGATAAGATGCTGATCAAAATGCGATGCTTCGGGTCGTCTTTTTGGAAAAGCCGGGGCGCTTTCCCAACCGGAAACGCTCGTTCATCGTTGCCCCGATAATCGTCTGACCAGACGGCCAACTGGTCCCATCATATTCTGGATTGCAGTTGCCTATGTGCTTGATGTCTGCCACGCGCCGCAACTGATCAGTGATAGCGGTGTGTGTCATTTAAAAAAGACATGTCCTATGTCTTTCCGGGAACAGAAAACCCGTTTCTCCGTTCATTTCACATCTGAAATTTGATCATACCGCAGTGAGGGCAAAAAATGGATTCCTGCGTAACCTCCTCCTTCATGAAATGTTCCAACTGTCATTTGAGAATGAATATGGCCTTCAAGAGCCACTCGGAAAGCGAGATAAAATTCATCAGCAGCTTCAAATCCGGCGAGTTGAACTGCGAAGCGGGCATGACCGTGATTTCTGAAGGAACCCACAGCCCGCATCTCTATACTGTGTTCGAAGGTTGGGGGTTTCGTTACAAGACACTCGAAGATGGACGTCGACAAATTCTCAATTACGTCATGCCCGGGGATATGATCGGCCTGCAAGGAGCCATTCTGGAGCATATGGAGCATAGCGTTGATGCCCTGACACCGATGCGCCTTTGTGTGTTTGAGCGCAGCCGTCTTTTCACCTTGTTTGAAAAACATCCCGGCATTGCCTATGACATTACTTGGCTTGCCTCGCGTGAAGAAAGTATTCTGGATGAACATTTGCTCAGTGTGGGCCGCCGCACAGCACTGGAGCGGGCTGCCTATCTGATGGCATTTCTCTATCATCGTGGTGTAAAGGCTGGCAGCGTCTCAGAACAACGCGGACATTTGCCTCTGACCCAAAACATGGTTGCCGACACATTGGGTCTGTCGGTGGTTCACACCAACAAAACATTGAAAAAACTGGGCGACATGAAACTGATCCAGTGGAAAGACCGTGGTTGCGATGTGCTAAAGCCCGACAGCCTGGCTGAACTTGCCAAATGGGAACCCAACACCATCAGCGAGCGTCCCTATATATAAGCAGGCTTTGCGCCAAACATCATGCAGGCACAAGATTGATGATGACTTCCGCCACAGAACCCTTGTCGCGCGCAGGATAATGAATGCCGCCACCAATCGTGTCCGCCATCGATTTAACGATTTTTTGCCCCAGCCCGGTCGAGGCTGGGTTATTATGGTGGCTATCCATGCCGACACCAAAGTCTTCGACGGCCAACCGTGCCTGTGAGGCATCCTGCTGCTTCAGGCTGACAATGATTTGACCGGCAACACCTTCGGGATAGGCATATTTCAGAGCATTCGTCACCAGTTCAGTCACAATCATGCCAGCAGAAACAGCTTTATCCGCGGGAAGCTGTATAGAATCCGCTTCCACAACAATCTCCACCAGATTCTGTTGGCTGCCAACCGTGCTGGAAATATCCTTGACCAGCGCATGCAAATAGCGATCCATTTCGACATGGCTGACATTATCATATGTGTAAAGACTGCGATGCATGCCAGCAATGGCCGATATGCGGTTTTGGGTCTCGGTCAGCGCCTGGCGCAATTGCTCATTATCCGTTGACCCCGCCTGAAGGCGCAACAAGCCGGCCACAAGCGCCAGACTGTTGGCAACCCGATGGTTCATTTCCGCCAGCAACGTTTCAGCCCGCTCTTTTCCGCGACGAATTTCATCATCGGCCAGCTCTTTTTCACGCTTCAGGCGTGCCGTGCTGACCGTTTGGCGAACAGCATCTTCCATCAAATCAAAAAAATCGTCATGAACGGTTTTAATCACATAATCGGCGGCCCCGGCTTTGATCGCGTCAATCGCCACTCTGGCCTCATTCGAGCCGGTAATATAAATAATCGGCACCTGGATGTTCAAATGCCGCACGCGCTCAAGCACGTCATGGCCGGTGGTATTTTCCAGATAATGATCCAGAATCACCACATCAAATGGTTCTTTTTGCAACAATGCAATCGCCGAATCTGCATCGTTTTCGTGCATGACAGCGCAATCACGACGAGAAAGCTTTTTTTTCAACAATTGGGCAAAAGCGAAATCGTCGTCAATATGAAGGATACGCAGATCCATGGCAGTCCCTTAAAAGATGAAGATCGCAAATCAGGTTAGGAGCTTTTCATTGGCCGTGCGCGGTGCATGTGAACCCATACGGCTAAATGCTTACAATTTCTACTGTTTAAAGCATAGCCTTAAAAAAGAAGCGTTAGTTTTTTGATCCGTACAACCCGTATAACGTTCCATTGTGAG
>CAJYRE010000580.1 GCA_913776675.1 Rhizobiaceae bacterium | reverse complement strand
CAGCGCCGTGCGCCATATATGGTGAGAGGCGCTGTAGGCTGACGGACCTCAAATCGCGTTATTGGATGACCCGAAAATCCTCTACATCCAGAATGCCAAGGGCTTGATTGGTGGTGATGGTTTTCACATCGCCAGCCAGTGTTTGCACCACGGCTTTTCCGGTGGTCACGTCAGGCAGGTTGTCAGGTTTTGCCGGATGATCTCGCCGGGGGCTGAAGATGACCGCATCAGAACTGGCGTTTGGCACGCTCCAGTCTGTTGCACTGACACGGGTTCCAGCGGGATAAAACACGCTGCCTAACTTTAAATCTGCGCCGAGAACGGCATAACTGAAGCCGATAAACTGACGGTTCTGATCCACGTTCAATCGTGCATCCTGAAGTGGAAGGCCTCGGACCATGGTGGTTTTGTCCGGATCGAGAAAAATCGTCCAACCGTTTTGCGGCGGTTGGTCTGCTGACAGTTTGACACCTTCTGGCAGGTTCCAATTGCCCAGTTTGTTACCGGCCGCCAAGATGCAGGTGCGGAATGAGAACTTGCCTGTCTGAATATCCAATTCTACGGTCGTCTGTTTCTGGCAGAGCCAGCCATCAATCGTCTGATCAAAGGCCAATGTTGCCTCAACCGATGAGACGATAAAGTCATACTGGTCATTGGGGGAGAAGCCACGTTGCAGATGGCTGACCATGAGGCCTTTGAAGGAGACGGGCTGCGGAAAATCGGCCTGATCAAACTGTTCGGGTTGATTGGGTTCTCGACTGTGCAATCGGGTTCCGGCGGGCATGGCGATGTCGGCCACCGTCGCAGGTTCTGTGAGCATGATATGGCGCGCTGCTTCTTTTTGCTCTCTTTCAACGTCGAGACGATGAAACCCATAGATCAGCAGTAAGACAAATGTCGATAAAACGGCCAGCACAGCCATGATGGGCCCATGAAATCGCAGCTTTGTGCGAAACGCCACACGGACGCGGCGTGAAACCGCCAATGCGATGAACCATGCCAGAAGACTGACCAGCGACAGGGCTGAAATCAGCAAAAGCACGAAGAATGAAATGGGAAAAACAGGCGCTGCAATCATGTGTTGCCGTATGTGCTTTCAAATGTGCCGCAGGACGATGCAACATATAGGGCGGATCGCCATGAGAGATCCAGAGCGCCTGACACTTGTTTTCAAAGTAGACCGCAACATTATGGAGTCATAATAATACGTGGTTTTCCCTAGGTTGTGTTTTCCTTGAAATAACCGAAGCTCGTCCTCAAGACAGAGCGATCAATGCCCTTAAAGTCAGCCTGCTGACGATGGGTATATCGCTCTCAAAACCCTTTGTCGAGAGAGAGGAGGTCCTGTGTGAGGATCGTGGCCTTAAGCGAGGTTTTACCGGGCGAGCCGGTGACCAATCGTGACCTTGCGACCCAATTTGGCCTGCATGAGCAATGGCTTGACGGTATGACCGGCAACAAGAGCCGTTATTTCTGTCGGTTGGACAGCGCTCCGGGTGTGCCGAAAAGCACAGGTGATCTGGCTTTTGAAGCTGGCCAAAAGGCCATGGAAGCCGCCGGTGTGGGGCCTGAGGATATTGAATTTCTGATCCTCACCACCGCTTCACCGGATCATCTTATGCCCGCAACGGTCAATCTGGTGGCGGATCGGCTGGGCATCAACAATATCCCGACCTTGCAGTTGACCTCTGGTTGTGCCGGTGCCCTTCAAGGACTGTTCACGGCGCAGGCTTTGCTGGCCAGCGGCCATCGTCAGGGCTTGGTGATTGGTGCCGATACCTGCTTGAAAATGTGGCCGTCCGCCAAGGACTCTCGCCAGATGAAACCTGCTGAAATGGTGAATTTCGCACTGTTTGGCGATGGTGGCGGTGCGGCCGTGGTCAGCGCCGACAAGGACGGCCCGGGCCTTGTTGTCGAGCATCTGTTCCTGCGCGGTATCGGTTTGGGGCGCAAGCCAGCCCAAATTGTCAAATGGTTCGGGGCCGAGGGCGCTGCGCCGGGCGAGGCCATGGGCGATGAGGACTACAAAGCCATTGAAAAGCATGTGCCCGATGTGGCCCGGCAGATTCTGGATGAACTTCTTGAAAAAAGCACCTGGGCGCTGGGCGATGTCGAATATGTCCTCACCCCACAACTGAATGGCGTGATGACGGAAAAGATTCGGGAAGGTCTCGGTGTGCGCCCTGATCAGGCTGTCAATTGCGTGGCCGAAACCGGCAACAATGGCAACGCCTTGCCCTTTATCCAGCTTCATCGGCTGATGCAAAAGCTCAAGGCGGATGCCAGCCAGAAAAGCCGGGTGATGGTTGCGACGGTGGAATCGTCGAAATGGATCATGGCCGGAATGGCGTTGAGGCACCTATGACAAACGTGGCGGAAAAACCTGTTTATCGCAGCCCCATGGCTGAATTGCGCGCCTTGAAGCGGCAGGATCTGGCGGGGTCCGTGGCCCGGATCCGTGAGATTCTGGCTGGCTTTTCGGATCCGCTCGATCTGGATGCAGCCGGTATGCTGCTGTCTGGCGAGGCAGACCGGGCAACGCTGGCCGCTGTGCCCGGTTTGCGCAGCCAGCGCATTGCCGTCTTGGGCAGCTCAACGCTGGACACGGTGCCCAATCTGTTGACGGCCCTGCTGTTGCGTGACGGCGTGGTGGCAACCACACAGCTTGCCGGGTTCAACCAATGGCGGTTTGAAGTGCTTTCAGCCAGCCCGTTGCTCAGCGCGTTCAAGCCGCAGGTGACATTGTGCCTTCTCGATGATGACGCCGTTTTTGCCGACATTGCCGATGCGCTTGATCTTCCGGCTGTTGAGGCACGATTGGCACGCTTTGCTGGTGAATTGCGCGAGTGGGCTGCTGCTTGCCGCGCTTTGACTGGCGGACGGGTGGTTTTGACAACCATTCCGCTCTCGCCTCTGCGGCTTGCCAGAGTGATCGATTACCGCAGCAAGGCGCGTTTGGCAGCCGCCTGGAGTGCCATGAATGCGTCCATTCTGGCTCTCGCCGGTGAAGAGAATGGTCCGGTTGTGCTGGCGGTTGCCGAGACTTTGGCTGTGGCTGGTGCCAATCCCTTTGCCAGCCACCGCATGCACCATGTTGCCGGTCAGGCTTTTTCGCCAGAATTCCTCTTGGGTATTGCGCAGGAAGTGGCCGCGGTGGTGAAGGCCAATCTCGGCCTTGCCAAAAAATGTCTTGTGCTTGATCTGGATAACACGCTGTGGGGCGGTGTTGTGGGCGATGTTGGCACCGCCGGGCTAGAGATTGGCGGCAGCTATCCGGGATCGGCCCATCTCGAACTTCAGGCACTGGCCCGTGATTACATGCGCCAAGGTGTCTTGTTGACGGTTTGCTCGAAAAACGAGGATACCAACGCCCGCGATGCGCTTTCCAACCATCCCGAAATGCTGCTGCGGCCCGACAATTTCACGGTGATCACTGCCAACTGGCAGCCAAAAGCTGAAAACATCCGTGCGCAGGCCAAAACCATCAATATCGGTCTGGATGCCATGGTGTTTGTGGATGATCATCCGGTTGAGCGCGATGCTGTGCAGTCTTTTTTGCCGGATGTCGCGGTTGTGCCCATGCCGGATGATCCGGCAGGCTATGCCGCAACCCTTGCCGCCGGTCATTACTTCAATCTGCTTGAACTGACCGAAGAGGACCGGCAGCGGGTGGCCATGTACCGGGCCGAGGCAGCCCGTGCAGAGCTGCAATCCGAAAGCCTGTCCATGGAGAATTATCTGGCAGGCTTGCAGTCCCGATTGGCCATTGAACCACTCAATGATCTGAACAAGGGACGTATCGTTCAACTGTTTGCCAAGACCAACCAGTTCAACCTGACCGGACGACGTTTCACGGCGGAAGAGATTATAGCGCCGGAGCTTTCGGTTTATGCGGCAAGGCTCTCGGATCGTTTCGGCGACAGTGGTTTGATCGCGGCGCTGGCGATTGGCAAAGCGTCCGATGGCAGTGCAGTGATTGAAAACTTTGTCATGAGCTGCCGGGTATTTTCGCGCGGAGTTGAGACGGCGCTGCTCAGTCTGATCCTGCAAGCAGCCCAGGCAAAAGGTTTGCCAGCCGTGACCGGGCGCTTCGTGAAAACCGCGAAAAACGGTCAATTCGCTACGTTTTATTCCAATCTGGGCTTTGCGGCAGAGGGCGATGACAGCTTCCGTCATACCTTTGAAACCCTGCCGGATGTGCCAGCCTATCTCGAAATCACCGAAGGTGCGGAGGTGTTCCATGGACTATGAATCGGTTGTGGCAAGCGTGATTGCTGAATTGCTTGATCTGGATGAAAGCCAGTTGACACCCGATGTGCAACTGGCCGGGGTGGAAGGCTGGGATTCTGTCAATGCCCTGCGGGTTCTGGTCTATCTGGAGCGCGAAACAGGTCAGCCGGTTGATTATAAATCCTTCATGGCCGCTGAAACCATTGTTGACGTTGCCAAGGCCATCAAAGCACCCGCGGTGACGGTATGAACGCAACGGTTCGTCCTTTTCCCAAAGAACGCGGGCATACCTACGCCTTCCTGCGGGATGCACGCAACACGGCGCATGTTTATCTTCTGGCCGATGTGGATGCAGGCAAACTGAAAGCGGCGCGCCAGGCGGCTGGCAACAAGCTCAGCTATGTCAGTTTTATCGTCAAGGCCGCCGCAGAGGTGATTGCCGCCAGCCATGAAGCGCGCACCGTGCTGAAGGATGGCCTGTTTCCCAAGCTGGTCAGGACGGACCGTGTCACGGCCAAGGTGCTGTTTGACAAGCATATTGGCAGCACCCGCTGCGTGGTTTCCGGCACGGTGACAGATCCTGACAGGGCCGCCTTGGGCGATATTCAAGCGGCCATTGATCTGCACAAGCGGGCATCTGTCGGCCCTTCAGGGCCTTTTGCAGCCCTTGCCAAACTGCATCGTCTGCCGCTGCCGCTCATGCGGCTGGCCTATAATATTGTGTTGGGCAAGCCTCTGAAACGGGCAGAACTTCAGGGCAATTTCTCCGTCACATCCGTCGGACAGGAAGAGGTGAATGCCATTCTTCCCTTGATTGCCGGAACAATTGGTCTGGGCGTCGGGCGCATTTCTGAAAAGCCCGTGGTGGTGGATGGCGAAATCGTCGTGCGGCCAGTCTTCACCCTGTCTCTGACCTTTGATCACCGCGTGCTGGATGGTGCTGCTGCTGCTGAAATTCTGGGATCGATCAAGAAGCGCCTTGAAAACTGGGAGATAAAACAATGAGCGATGTGTACGAAACCGATGTCCTCGTGGTTGGTTCGGGTCCGGGCGGGGCTTTGATGGCCAATCTTCTGGCGCGGCGCGGCGTGAATGTGCTGCTGGCCGAAAAGGGCACCGATATTGAGCGCAATTTCCGTGGTGAGACCATTGCGGCCCGCTCGGTGCTGACACTGCGGGAACTGGGCTTTGGTGACAGCCTGGCACAGCACGGCTTTGTCGAACTGGAAGGGATTTCCTTCTGGGAGAAGGGCCGCAGCATCATGTCGATGGATTATCGCAAGTTCCCGATTGATGCCTTGCCGATCGATATTCCGCAACCCGCCATGATTGGTGCGTTCAATCAGGCCTCTTCCGCCTACAAACATTTCAAGCTGCTGATGGGCTATCAGTTCACGACGCTCATCGAAGAGGCTGGCAAAGTCAAGGGTGCCTGGCTGGAAGGGGCGGATGGCAAGGTGCTTGAGGTGCGCGCCCGTCTGGTGATTGCGGCCGACGGTCGTTTTTCTGCGGTGCGCAAGGCGTCAAGCCTCAAGGCAAAAATCACCCCCATGGAGCGTGATTTCGTCTGGTTTAAGCTGCCGCGTCCTGTGGGTTGGGCGCATGAATCCCAGCTTGTGGTCAAAAAAGATCGCCATCTGGTGATTCTGCCAACCTTCCCGGATCTGCTGCGCATCGGGTATAACCTGCCCAAGAAGGGGTTCGGTGAAGCCCGTAAGCAGGGTATTGCATCCTTCCGCGAGAGTATCTGCGATCTCGATCCGCGCCTGACCACGCTTGTCAACGAGCATATCAAAACCTGGAATGATACCTCGTTTCTGGAAATCTTCACGGCAGAGGTCGATCAATGGTCGCGCGATGGGCTGTTGCTGATTGGCGATGCATCCCACACGGCGACCCCTATTCTCGGTCAGGGGGTTAACCTTGCCCTTCAGGACACAATTTATTTTGCCCCTGTGATTGCCGCCGCGTTGAAAAACAGCACTGGCCCCATTTTGGCCAGCGCGCTGGAGCCAACCGCACAGATACGGCGCAAGCACAAAGCCATGGTCACGCATTTCCAGCGGTTGCAGGAGGCCAATCTGGCCAAGCATTCGGCCTTTGGCACCATGATGCGCCGGGCACGGCTGCGGTTGTTGAACATGAACCCTGGCAAATATCGCATGCTGGATAAGGTGCTGAACGCGCCGCACAATATGCCGGTGGAGGCTCTCCATGGCCAAGCTGCTTGAAACCAAACAATTTGTCGGCCTGCATGCCCGGCATATGGGGTTTACCCCGGCTTTTATCGATGCACTGCTCAGCCGTATCGACAGCATGGATGGGGAAGGACCCCGTTCATGGGTTGGTGAATGGTCGATCAAGGCCAAGGAAGCTGCAG
The DNA here is from genome assembly GCA_913776675.1 of Rhizobiaceae bacterium. Lineage (GTDB taxonomy): Bacteria > Pseudomonadota > Alphaproteobacteria > Rhizobiales > Rhizobiaceae > Allorhizobium. The sequence continues at coordinate 785 of CAJYRE010000580.1, read as the reverse complement.
ACCGGGGTGATCTGGTTGGTGCGGCCAATCTTTATAATCTGGCCCGGTTTCCGGCTGCTGATAGCAGCGCCAAGCGCGTGGCGGGCCGGGCCTGCAATGAAAGCTTTGATGCCTGGATGACAAAATCCAAGGTGGGTGAGCGGCGGAAAATCAATGTCGGGTCCGCGTCGCTGACCATCCTGTTCTCACCCGGCAAAAAGCCCAATGCGCCCTTGGTCATTCTGATGGGCGGCATCGTCTCCCTCAAAGAGCAGTGGGGCGGTTTTCTGAAGCTTGGCCGCAAGATTGGTGCGGCCATTGCCATCGCCGATTTTCCGGGCATGGGTGAGAACACCCTTGCCTATGATCGGTCCGCAGCCGCGCTCTATGGGGCGATTATGGCCGGGGTGGCGCGTGATTGTGATGTGTCGCGCACGCTGGTTGTTGCCCCCAGTTTTGGCGGTTATCTCGCCGCCCTGCACAGCCTGAAAGATCAGCGGATTCAAGGCATTGTCACTGTGGGTGCGCCGCTTCGTGCCTTTTTTCTCGATCCCCAAGCCAAAGCAGGCATGCCCGGCATTACACGGTTTGCCCTGTCTGTCGCCCTCGGTTGCCCTGAGGCCGATGTGAGTCAGTCTTTGACGGGATTGGCCTTGAGCGAGGAAGAATTACGCGCGATTTCCGTGCCCGTGCATTATGTCGCCGCCCTTGATGACGAGATTATTCCGGCGGCGGAGTGGACCGATGCCCAGCGCCTGATACCGCAGTTTCACCTGCACGCGTTCAAGGATGTGCATGGCGCGCCC
>CAJYRE010000579.1 GCA_913776675.1 Rhizobiaceae bacterium | reverse complement strand
GCAGCGCCTCAAACTGGCTTTGAGTGATGGCTGTCGTTGATTTTTGCACTGTGCCACCCATAACAGCAGCAATCTCTTCAGCACGCCGTTGTGCCAAATCCGGCCCGTTGGTGGTGTTCACGCTCTCAGACAGAGCAGCTTTAAATCTCAGATAGTCGGCATCCGAACTCTCGACAACACCTTGATTATCGATGGTTGCCACCACCCTGCCGCCCACAGTAACCGTTGCATAGGTCTGCACACGTGGTTCATTTGAAAAGTCAGGCGCAGAATAGTCGGTATATTGACTTTGAAGCGACTTTTCCGACAGCGTGATGCCCTTCAACCGCACGTCCATTGCAGTTTGATAGTCAGCTTCCGGCAACTCGGCAATATCCATGGGCTTCAGCTTTGTTGCCAAATTCGTAGCGGTTACAATCTTGCCCAACAATGAGAATGTATATTGCGCAGGCTGCCCGCTGGCAGACTCTTGCGCATCTTCAGCGTGTACAGCACGCCCATCAGAAAGTCCGTCATCAAACAGGCCAGGAAATGTTTCATCCGAGTAGGGTGGTTTGGAACGGCCCAAACCACCAACATTTCCAGTATAGTTGACTGCTGCACCCACTGTCGTCATGTCGCTCTCCGCCCCGAGGATTGATGGAGCGCAACACAACACGCATAACTTGCTTCAACCTTTCGATGCAGACGCAGCACTTATCAAATCATGCGATGCTCAACCACTGCCAATCAAAATACCGGCTGCCAACACCAGCGCACCACCAACAACCACCTGAAGCGCGGCCCGCCAGAACGGGGTTTCCATATATTTGTTCTGAATGAAGGCAATCGCCCACAATTCGATAAACACAATGATGCTGGCGGTGATGGTTGCCGTCCAGAAATGCGGGATCAGATAGGGCAACGCATGACCCAAGCCGCCCAGCGCCGTCATGATGCCACAGGCAAGACCACGCTTGATGGGTGAGCCGCGACCGGAAATCTTGCCATCGTCATGGGAGGCTTCGGTGAAGCCCATGGAAATGCCCGCACCCACCGAGGCTGAGAGGCCCACCAGAAAGGTTTGCCAGGTGTCGCCGGTGGCAAAGGCGGCGGCAAAGATTGGCGCAAGGGTCGAGACGGAACCGTCCATCAAGCCCGCCAAGCCCGGCTGCACATAGGTGAGGACAAATTGCCGTTTGGCGGTTTCCTCCTCATGCGCCTGCACATCTTCGGGGCGATGCTTTTCACCGAGCATAGCGGCTATATCCTCATGCCCCTGCTCGGCCATGGCCAGATCACCCAGCAGCTTGCGGGTGCCAGTATCCGAAACCTGCTTCTGGGCAGCCATATAGAAATTATAGGCGGCGCGCTCCATGGCTTCTGCCTCTTCGCGCACCTGATCGACGCTCAATTGCGCCTGCAGCCAATCCGGCTTGCGGGCCATAAAGCCCTGCACATGCTCACGCCGGATCAGTGGGATACGATCACCAAACCGGCGCGTATGCATATCAATCAACATGTTGCGGTGCGTATGCTCGACCTCTGCCATGTCCTCGAACACTTTGGCAGAATCGGGATATTGGGCTTTGAGCCGATCCGCATAGGCCAGATAGATCCGGGCATCATCCTCTTCTGACGCAATCGCCAGCGCGAGAATCTCCTGCTCGGAAAGACTATCCAAACGCCGCTTGGGTGCGGAAAACAGTGAGCGAAACATGATGGGCGTCCTCAAATTTAGAATTATTCTAAACTTAACGCAGATGGCCTCTGAGATCAATCCTGTGAGTACTGCTACTGCGCCGTAGCAGCCCTGCATTTTCGCATTCCGGGCAAGGCGTGATAGACACAGACAGGAAAGCCACGAGACAGGATCAACCCATGCAAGACATTCGCACTGAGCGCGCCGCCCGCAATGCGGACATTCAGGACCGCGCCGCGCAAGAGATGGCCGCCATGGGCGTGGATGCCGCTTTCATCAGCCGGTTGGTGGATCGTTTCTACGGCAACATCCAAAGCCATGCCGTTCTCGGCCCCATCTTTGCGCAAAAGCTGGATGGCCACTGGGATGCACATCTGGCAACGATGAAGCGCTTCTGGTCGGCCATTGCCTTCAAAACCGGCGCTTACGGCGGAAAGCCGGTTCAGGCCCATCAAGGCGTCAGTGGATTGACACCCGCGCATTTTCCGATTTGGCTCGCACTTTTTTCGCAAACCCTTGATGAGATGGAATCGACACCAGAGGCGCACGACTGGTTCATGGCCAGCGCCGAGCGCATCGCCCGCAGTCTGATTCTTGCGCTATAGAAACAAAAACCCGCCGGACATTGCTGTCCGGCGGGCTTTAAAGTCTTCAAACTAGAGCATTTCCAGGAAAAGTGCGTAGCGGTTTTCCGTCCGGAAATGCGTCGAAACAAAAAATTAGAGCGCTTCATTGTTTCCGTGAAACACTGAAGCGCTCTAAGATCGATTATTCGCTGCGGTTCTTCAGAGCGGCACCGAGGATGTCGCCGAGGGATGCGCCAGAGTCGGACGAACCGAACTGAGCAACAGCTTCCTTCTCTTCTGCGATTTCCAGAGCCTTGATCGACAGCATAACCTTGCGGTCCTTCTTGGAGAAGTTGGTGACGCGGGCGTCAACAACCTGACCAACAGCGAAACGCTCAGGACGCTGGTCATCACGGTCACGGGCCAGATCGGCGCGACGGATGAACGAGGTGATGTCTTCGTGGTTCACGAGCTTCACTTCAATGCCACCTTCGTTGCTTGCGATGATTTCGCAAGACACAACGGCGTTCTTACGCAGATCGCCAGAAGCGGCAGCTTCACCAACGGTATCCTTGCCGAGCTGCTTGATGCCGAGCGAGATACGCTCCTTTTCAACATCAACATCGAGAACAACAGCGCGAACAACGTCACCCTTGTTGTATTCTTCGATGACCTGCTCGCCTGGACGGTTCCAGTCGAGATCCGACAGGTGAACCATGCCGTCAACGTCGCCTTCGAGGCCGATGAACAGACCGAATTCAGTCTTGTTCTTCACTTCGCCTTCCACTTCAGCGCCAGCTGGGTGGCTGTAGGCAAATGCCTGCCATGGGTTTTCGAGAGTCTGCTTCAGGCCGAGCGAAATACGACGCTTGGACGGATCAACTTCGAGAACAACCACGTCAACTTCCTGCGTTGTGGACAGGATCTTGCCGGGGTGTACGTTCTTCTTGGTCCAGGACATTTCAGAAATGTGGATGAGGCCTTCGATGCCTGGCTCCAGCTCAACAAATGCACCGTAGTCGGTGATGTTGGTGACGGTACCGGAGATCTTCTTACCAACCGGGTACTTGGCAGCAATGCCATCCCATGGATCCGACTCGAGCTGCTTCATGCCGAGCGAGATGCGGTGGGTTTCCTGGTTGATACGGATGATCTGAACCTTGACCGACTGGCCAATGGACAGGATTTCCGAAGGATGGTTCACACGGCGCCATGCCATGTCGGTAACGTGCAGCAGGCCGTCGATGCCGCCGAGGTCAACGAACGCACCGTAATCGGTGATGTTCTTGACAACGCCGTCAACAACCTGACCTTCTTCGAGGTTCTGAACGATTTCCGAACGCTGTTCAGCGCGGGATTCTTCCAGAACGGTACGACGCGATACAACGATGTTGCCGCGACGCTTGTCCATCTTGAGGATTTCGAAGGGCTGCGGGTTGTGCATCAGAGGCGATACGTCGCGGATTGGACGGATGTCAACCTGCGAACGCGGCAAGAAGGCCACTGCGCCGTCGAGATCAACGGTGAAGCCACCCTTAACCTGGTTGAAGATAACGCCTTCAACGCGCTCACCAGCCTCGAACTTGGCTTCGAGCTTGATCCAGCTTTCTTCACGACGCGCCTTTTCGCGCGACAGAACAGCTTCGCCCAGCGCGTTTTCGATGCGCTCAACGTAAACTTCAACTTCGTCGCCCACTTTCAGGGCGCCGTCCTTGGCGCGTGCGCCAAATTCCTTCAGCGGAACGCGGCCTTCAACCTTGAGACCAACGTCAACGATAGCAACGTCTTTCTCAATGGCTGTGATGATGCCCTTGGCAACATAGCCTTCGGCCAGATCGGTCTTGGAAAAAGACTCTTCCAGCAGAGCTGCAAAATCGTCCCGTGTCGGGTTCGTAACAGACATGAAATCTCCTCATCGTATCCATCAGGATACGGATCGCGCCGGGGGTTGGTGTTGATAAAAGCCGATCCCGCATCCGTCCTTCAAAAAGGACAATCCGGCGCAAGGACGAAAGATCAGGCGATAGTGACCGGCAAAACCGGCCTTGAATGCAAGTCAATGGGTTCTCAAGGCCGCGTCAATATAGGTTTTCGCAGCTTGAAATGCCGCCTCTATACTCATTTCGGATGTATCTAGCAAGTGTGCATCTGCTGCTGGTTTCAAAGGACTGTCAGCACGGCCCATGTCGCGCTCGTCGCGGCGTTTGACATCCTCAAGAATCGACAGGTAATCCGCCGCCTCACCCCGCGCCACAATCTCATCATAACGCCTGCGTGCCCGCACCTCGCTCGATGCCGTCACATAAAGCTTCACGGGAGCATCCGGGCACACCACCGTGCCAATGTCGCGGCCATCCAGCACTGTGCCGGGCGTTTTCAGCGCAAAGCGGCGCTGCGCCTCCACCAATGCCCGGCGCACGGCAGGCATCACAGCCACTTTCGAGGCGGCTTCGCCGATCTCGTGGCGCGACAGCACATCGCGATCCAGGCCCGCCAGATCCAGCGTCTGGGCCACCTTCTCTGCCACCGATTCGTCATTCAGCGGAAGGCCTGCATCCAGCAAAGCCTTGGCGGTGGCGCGATAGGTCAGGCCGGTGTCGAGATGGTGAAACCCATAGACGTGCGCAATCTGGCGCGACAGGGTGCCCTTGCCAGCTGCAGCGGGTCCATCGATGGCAATGGTAAAGCGCGGAGTAAAGCTTGGTTTCACATCATCTGTCACGGGTTATCCCTCACATCGCGGCTGATTGGCTCTCTTTATTGCATGATTGTTTAATTCGAAACCGGTTCAAGATGAAAAACAGGCCGTGTTTTCGCCATCAGCGAGCAAATCACAGTTTGCCTTTGACAGAAGGTGAGGTAACGATTAAGGGGACCGACTACAGTTGGGCCAGCCTTAGAGTTTGTCAGGGAAAAGTGGTCACCGGTTTTCCCACAACGACAAACTCAAAAAAGGGTCTGGACCGTTGGCGCATGCCCTAATTTTCCACGGACTTCATGAGGCTTTGACAGTGGCGAAGGCAGAACTTGGAACAAAACGCACTTGCCCCGACACCGGCAAGAAATTCTACGATCTGAACAAGGATCCGGTCGTATCCCCCTACACCCAGAAATCGTGGCCGCTTTCTTACTTTGTAGAAACCTCGGTTGCAGCCATCATGGAGAAGGCTGAAGAAGAGGATGTGCCAGAAGTCGATGCAGAAAACACCGACGTCGAACTGGTGTCGCTGGAAGATGCCGATGAGGCAGCAGGCGGCGATGACATTCCGGATATTGGCGATGACGATGTTGAAATCGGCGATGACGACGACGACACCTTCCTGGAAGCCGACGAAGATGATGAAGACGACGATATGGCCGGCATCATCAGCGTAACCGGCGACGACGACGAAGTGTAAGGCTTCGTCACTTATCCACAATCTGAGGCCCCGGATAAAAAAAATTCCGGGGCCTTACTTTTTTGACTTGCCATACGAAAATCAACGACGTATGAAGCGCCCACACCGAACGAAGCACTGCTTCACTCGGTTCCCGGAACCGGCAAATGCCGGACCCTTATGGGGCTATAGCTCAGCTGGGAGAGCGCTTGCATGGCATGCAAGAGGTCAGCGGTTCGATCCCGCTTAGCTCCACCAAATCCTTCTTAACATGCTGATATAAAACAAATACAGCCATCAGGAATTTG
>CAJYRE010000578.1 GCA_913776675.1 Rhizobiaceae bacterium | reverse complement strand
TGTCGATCACGCCGGCCTCGGCGCGCTGCATGAAGTCATTGCGGCGTGACAGCCAGTCCTGATATTCAGCTTTGCGCTTTTCCAGCGTCTTGATGCGGTCGTTCACGTCCGCCTGCAGCTTTTCCAGATCCTGCTTTTGCAGAAGATAACGCTGATCACGGGCCGGATCGGCAATGCTGGTGCAAAACCGCTGGATTTCATCGGCGGTGGCATTCGCGGCAGGCACGGCATTCTGCGCCTTGGTTGTCGCAGCAGGTGATGCACTTTGCGCCTGCGCTTGGCTACCGGGCAAACCGGACAAGGCGAGAGATCCGCACGCCACAACAAACGCACCGGCAAGACGATGAAAATTCAAGACTTGATTGACCATCATTGCAGCACAAGCTCCGCCTGAAGGGCCCCTGCCGACTTGATGCCTTGCAGGATAGCGATAATGCCATCGGGTTTCACACCGATATTGTTCAAGCCAGCCACAAGCGTGCGCAGATCAGGGCCTTCAACAATGGCAACCTTGCCGCCACTTTGCTGGGCTGTAATATCCGTCTGCGGCTGGATGGCGGTCTGACCATTCGAGAAGGGCAGAGGCTGAACAACCTGCGGCGTTTCATTGACCTGTACCGTCAGCGTTCCGTACGAGACGGCCACCTTTGACACACGCACATCGGCACCAATCACGATTGTGCCCGTACGCTCATTGATCACCACCTTGGCCGGCGTATCCGTATCCACCACCAGATTTTCAATATCCGCCATCAACTGGGTCAGATCAGCCGTCCGTGGCTTTTGAATCATCACTTCCTGACTGTCGCGGGCTTCGGCAATCGGTGCGCCATAGGTGGCGGCAGCATAATTGTTGATCCGCCGCGCCATGCCCAAAGCGGTCGAAAAATCCGGATTGCGCAATTGCAGCACCAGATTGGCCGAATCCTTGAACTTGGATGGCAGTTCCCGTTCGATAATGGCACCATTGGGCACGCGTCCCGACGTGGTCACACCCTCTGTCACCGTTGCCGCCTGGCCTTGCGCCGTAAATCCGGACACCACCACAGAACCTTGGGTAACGGCATAAATCTGGCCATCAGCACCCGACAGGGATGTCATGACCAATGTGCCACCGCGCAAGGAGGTCGAGTCTCCCAAGGAGCTGACCGTCGCATCAATGCGGCTACCGGGGCTGGCAAACGGTGGTAACGTAGCCGTGACCATGACAGCCGCCACGTTTTTGGCCGAGGACTGGCCACCCTGCGTCGAAATGCCAAGATTTTGCAGCATGGCGCGCATGGATTGATCTGTAAACGGAGATGAGCGCAAGCTGTCGCCGGTGCCCTGAAGGCCAACAACCAGACCATAACCAATCAACTGGTTATCTCGTCCGGCCTGCAAGGAGGCAATATCCTTGATACGGGAACCTTGCGCAACAACCGGACCAGCCATGGCAATCACCATGGCGGTCAAAACAGCAAAAAGGGAAAACCGGATCTTCATTTTGCCATCACCTGCACAGTGCCATCTGCCATGACCGTGCCATTGACGATCTGGCCTGAATCCAGATTGCGCACGCGGATCACATCCCCGACATTGGCATCATCCATCGGGCTGCCCCCGGCCGAAATTGTCAGATTGCCCACACTGACCACCAGACGCAGCTTGGAGCCCCGCGTGATGGTGTAGGGCTTCTTGAGCATGGCCACCGGAATTGTGCGGCCGGGCAGCAATGTTTTCGTACTCAACATCCCTGTCACCTCACTGAGTTCGGAAGCATAACCGCCGCCCAGATTGGGATTTGTGACCGGCACCACTTCAAGCTTGCTCTCAGCAATGGGTTCACCGGGATAAATGGTTTCCTTGGGAACAACCGCAAAGCGATCGGCGGCCACAGCAGGTGTGATGATCACAAAGGCCATCAGCAGAGCCAGAATGGCTCTGCCTGTTGTCTGCAACATGCTCTTTATTCGGCGAAACATCATGTCTGCCCCTCTGATGGTTACTTCAGGTTCTTACTGACGATCTGGGCCATTTCATCCGCAGTGGTGATGACCTTGGAATTCATCTCATAAGCGCGCTGTGCCGCAATCAGGCTGGTGATTTCAGCAACGGAATCAACGTTGGACGATTCAAGATAGCCCTGCTTGAGGTATCCATAACCAGGATCGGCCGGAACACCGTTAATCGGATTGCCCGATGATGCCGTTTCCTGAAACAGATTGTCACCGATGGCCTTCAGGCCAGCCGGATTGACGAAAGCCGAGATTTGCAACTGGCCAAGCGCGGTATAGGTGGCGGAATTGCCCTGAAGCACCGAAACCTGACCGCTTTCGCTGATCTTCACTTCCGTTGCATCGTTTGGAATGGTGATGTTCGGAATGATCTGGTAGCCTTCGGTGGTCACCAGATTGCCGTTGGCGTCCTTGTTGAGGGCACCGGCGCGGGTATAGAAGGTGGTGTTGCCGTCAGGGCTGCGCACCTGAATGTAACCGCGTCCAACAATCGCCACATCCAACTCGTTGGACGTCTGGGTGAGTTCGCCTTGCTTGTCGAGCGTACGCACGGCCGCAGTCTGAACACCAAGACCAATATTCGCCCCTTCTGGAACCGTAGACTGATTGGCCCGGTTTGCAATGCCGACAGCTTTTTCGCTTTGATAGAGCAAATCTGAAAACTCAGCACGGGACTTCTTGAAGCCCGTCGTGTTGATGTTGGCGATATTGTTGGAAATCACCTCCAGATTGGTCTGCTGGGCGTTCATGCCGGTGGCGGCAATTGCAAGAGCTCTCATGTGCTACGTTCCCTGAGGTTAAATCTGCATTTTGGTAATATCGAGATAGGCCGATACAATCTTGTCGCGCAGTGTGATGGCTGTCTGCAAAGACCGTTCCGCCGTCATCATGGAGTCCACCACATCACGGGTGCTGACCTTGCCCAACATGCCGCCAATGGAGTTGCTTTCGGCGGTCTTCAGATTCTTGACCGCATCCGTCATCATGCCGCCGACAATATCGGCAAAGCCCATGCCTGTGGCCGTTCCGGGCGTGGTGTCGGCCTTGGTAACACCTTGCAAGCCCTGCGTGGGCATGCCGGCACCCAGCGATGCCGTGGTGACGCTTTCGCTGCTGACGCCATCCATGGCGCTTGTCTTGGCCATCGAGCCTTTGCTCAGCGAGCTGATTTTGTGAATGGAATCGATCATTGTGAGCTCTTCAGAAGGTCAAGAGTGGAGGAAATCAAATCTCGGGTCTGTCGGACCGACTGGAGATTGGCTTCATAGGAACGGTTTGCCTCACGCATGTCCGCCATTTCGATCAGGACATTCACATTGGGCATTTTCACGTAACCCTTGGAATCCGCAGCCGGATTGCTGGGATCGTAGGTTTCCGTGAAAGACGATTTGTCAAAACCGAGCTTTTTCACCTTGACGACATCTGCACCAGAGGCGCGATCCAGCTCCGAACCAAAGGTAATGGTCTTGCGGCGATAGGGATCGGCACCGGGCGTATCACCCGTACTCTGGGCATTGGCAATATTTTCCGAAACAATACGCAGGCGCGTGGATTGCACATCCAGTCCACCACCAGCAATTTTCAAGGCCGCTGAGAGCGGATCAGTCGCAGTCACAGAGTCCATGGATTACCTCTTTACAGTCATCAGCATCATGCGATTAAAACTACTGACGAGGCTCGTGTTGAGTTGGTGTTGTCTCTGGATTTCGCCCATCTTGACCATTTCATCCGCCAGCGACACAGAGTTGCCCGAAACCTGACGGCCGATTTCATCATTCAGGGGCGCTGCCCGTGTCTCGATGTTCATATCGGAACCCAGATCGTTGGACGCGAAATGGTTGGGATTGGTGCGTGCCATTCCCGTGGTTTGGCTATTCTCCAGAACCGCCTTGAAGGGCGTAATATCCTTCGCAGCAAATTTGGGGGTATTGGCATTGGCGATGTTACTGGCAACGACTTCCTGACGCAGCGAAAGCCATTCAGCCTGCCGAGATGCCAAGTCAAAAAGTTGTATCGGTTGCATAGGTCTGTCTCCAATTTACAGTCTGGAGATTAGGCCTGTAATCTTGCGTGGGACTTACGGAAAACACCGCAGTTTTAGAAGAATTTGAACCGTCAGAAACGAGGCGGATTGCGGCTTAACACCCTCTAGAATTAATCATTCAAATACAATGACTTATAATATAAAAAGATTTCAATCCATCCGTTTTCTGCGGGATTTTTATCGCCTGCGGCCAGGCGTTGAGCATAAAAAAACGCCGCAGGATTTGCGGCGTTTCAAAACCCGGACAGGGACCAGCCTACTGGTTTTTATAGATGGCTCCGGTTGTGGTGATGATCACCCACTGCCCGTCCCGCTTTTCCAGCACGGCCACCTTGCTGTTGTCGGGCAGAATGGAGCCGACCTTGACCATGAACATGCCCGAGGCATCCTCGATCAGCGCCCGCCCATTGGCAACATGCAGCAGCCGAAAGGCATCTGTGCCCGGAAAGGGTTGTTCGATTTTGGCCGGCTTGGCATTGGGAATTTCCCGACCCACATTGGAGATGGTCGCCGTATTGATTCTATCCAGATCTTCCGGTGGCTTAGACTCATTCTTGTCTTTCGACACCAGAGCCAGCGGCGACACGCTGAACACATTGCGCGCTTCCACCAAGGACAGATCACGGGTTTGATCCATTGACTCCCGACCGAACCCAAATTTATCGGGATTCAAGAAGACATACCATGGAAAGACAGCCGAGCCGAATGCCAGACACACACCCGTCACCGCCAGCACTCGGTCGACCACGAGGGAAGACAATCGAAAGCTCTTGCGCGGCGCGACGGGCTCATCAGCATCAGAATCATGCAGATCAGACTCATTATCTTGCATTGTAGTTTCCTGGACTATTGGCAGCCTTCAAGGCGTTAGCGAGATCGGCATAGGCATCATGCACCGGCAGGTCAGATGGCGTCTGCTTCAAAACTTCGTACAGAACGGGAACCTGCTTGATGGCCATATCCAGGTCTGGATCGCTACCAGGGCGATAACCACCAATCAAACGCAGATCGCGCGTTTCCTCAAAACGATGGATGAGCGTTTTCAAACGCGACACCAGCTTTTCCTGATCCGGCGTCCACGCCTTGCGCGACAAACGGGAAATCGAGGAAAGCGGATTGATCGGCGGATAACGTCCCTCATCGGCCAGACTGCGATCCAGCACAAGATGCCCATCAAGAATACCGCGGGTGGAATCCGCAATCGGATCATTGTGATTATCACCATCCACCAGAATGGAAATGATCGCCGTGATCGTGCCTGTGCCCTCTCCTCCGGGGCCTGCCCGTTCTAACAGTCTGGGCAATTCCGTAAAGACCGAGGCCGGAAAACCACGCGCAATCGGCGGCTCACCGGCGGCTGTTGCCACTTCACGAATGGCGTGGGCAAAGCGCGTGATACTATCGGCAATGAACAGAACATTGTCGCCTTGATCACGAAAATGCTCGGCAATGGTAATGGCTGTCAACGGTGCCATTTTGCGCAGCATTGGACTTTCATCACTGGTGGCAACCACAGCCACCGTCTTGTCCATGTTATCGCCCATGGTGTCTTCAATGAACTCGCGCACTTCACGGCCACGTTCACCAACAAGGGCAATCACCACCTTATCGAAGGCATCGGCGCGCGCCAGCATGGACAGCAGCGTGGATTTACCCACGCCGGAGCCTGCAAAAACACCCAGACGCTGGCCAAGACAAAGCGGGGCAAAAATATCAACCGCTTTCACACCCGTGCGAAAGCCTTCCTCAACAC
>CAJYRE010000577.1 GCA_913776675.1 Rhizobiaceae bacterium | reverse complement strand
CGCGTGCTGGACCTCACGGTGCGCGCCCGTCAATTGGGTCAGGAGCGTCCGATTGAGCGCGAAGTGGCGCTGGTGAAAGTGGTCAGCACCGGCGAAATGCGGGCTGAAACCCTGCGGCTGGCGGATGCCTTCCACGCCAAGGTGGTGGATGCAACGGTGGAGCATTTCATTTTCGAGATCACCGGCAAATCCTCCAAGATCGATCAGTTCGTCTCGATCATGAAACCGCTTGGCTTGAACGAAGTCTGCCGCACCGGCATTGCTGCCATGAACCGGGGTTCGCAGGGCATGTAATAAAAAGCCCGATGCATTATAAAAATGCCGCCTGTGGTAGCAGGCGGCATTTTTTATGCCTGAATTTGAACAAAACTGCTAATGGCGCGTTAATGGCCTGTAGAAACACAGGAGCCTGCCATGAAAGCAGCAACAGTATTGGTTCTTATCGCATCTTTGACAGTCCCGGCTGGTCTTGCGGCTAAGGGATTTGTTGAGCAACAGGGACAGTCTTCTTTTAATAAAGTCGAGCCATTTGAAAATGTTCATGTGAAGAAGACTTCTCGCTTGCCATTGAAGCAAGATCAGAGTGCTTTGAGTGATGATGAAATGTCCGAGATGGTATCGGATTGTTACGATGCCTATGGTTCTGGTGGGGCCGCCGCGAATGCAGCCAACCTGAAAGCCTGTCTCAAGGGCTGATATTGTCAGCCATGAAAAAAATTATGTTTCCATCCCATCAGAGTCCCGCGCATCCCATCAGACTGCGCGGGATTTTTTTATCGCACCGTGGGATGATGTCCACTTATTAACTGTTTTGTTCATTTCATGATCATGCTCTGAATATGACGAGAATTTAATTTGCAGAGTATTTTGACTGGGCCTATCAACAATGCCAGTCTCTTTCATGATCGCCGCAGTTTGGCTGCAATGGTAATTTCTGCGCTCCCGGTGCCGATTTAGATTTAAGTCCGCGTCCCTCCGGTTCTCGAAATCACCACTTCAGCCAATCACAAGCAAGTGTTGAGCAGACTATCAGCCATAAAGACTGCGCGCAGACCTATACAGCTTTTCGGGATGTCATGGATCAAGATCACCTTCCACCTTCAGCCCCGATCAAAACTGGCGCTGCCCGCACATTCTTTACCCGGTTGGTTGTGACTGTCGTTGTTCTGGGCGGCGGTTGGGCCGCCTGGCATTATTGGGGCCAGGGCCACGGCGCGCCGCAGGGCCGGGGACGCTTTGCCCGATCCGGGCCGCAGGCTGTTCTGGACGCCGTGGTGCAAAAGGGCAGTATTCCCATCACCCTGAATGCCTTGGGTACCGTGACACCGCTGTCGGTGGTGACGGTGAAAAGCCAGATTGCCGGGACATTACAGGCCCTGAAATTCAAGGAAGGGCAGATGGTCAAGGCCGGAGACGAGATTGCCAAGATCGATTCCCGCCCTTACGAGGCAACGCTGAAACAGCAGCAGGCCACGCTTGCCAAAGATACCATTGCCTTGACGCAGGCCGAAGCCGATCTGAAGCGTTATCAATCGCTTGCGCGTCAGGATTCGATTGCCACCCAGCAGGTGTCCGATCAGGAATTTCTGGTGCAGCAGGATAAATCGGCCATTGCCAGTGATGAAGCGCAGATACAGGCCACCCAGCTCAACATCAGCTATAGCCATGTAACAGCCCCTTTAAGTGGTCTTGCTGGCCTCAAGCAGGTGGATGTCGGCAGCTATGTCACCTCGGGCGATAGCAACGGCATTGTGGTGATCACCCAGATGCAGCCGATTGGCGTGGTGTTTTCGGTGCCGGAAGATTCGATTGCCCCCATCGTCAAAGCCATCAAGGCCAATGGGCCTTTGCATGTGACGCTGCGGGATCGGGCCAATGTGCATGAGATTGCAACCGGCACACTGGAGACCTACGATAACCAGATTGATACCAGCACCGGCACACTGAAAATGCGCGCCACCTTTGATAATGCCGATGGCGTGCTGTTTCCCAATCAATTCGTGAATGTGACCTTGTTGATTGAAACTCTCAAGGATCTTGTAGTCGTGCCGTCTCAGGCCGTGCAGCTCAGTGCCAGTGGCCAGTTCGTCTATGTCATTGGTGAGGATGGTGCCGTGAAAGTAACGCCGGTCAAAACCGGGCCGGGGGATGCAACTCATGTTTCCATCGTTTCCGGTCTTGAGGTGGGCCAGCATGTGGTGACGGATGGCACGGATCAGTTGCGCGATGGTACCAAGGTGACGGTGACCACCGCAGCACCCATGACGCAGATTGCGCCCAAAGCGGCAGGCAGGCGGGGTGGTGCTGATGGGGGCGATGGTCAGGAGCATCGTCACAAAAAGCCCGATGATGCTTCGGGCAAGCCCGCAGCCGAGGGTGGCCGTGCGGCTCCAGCCGAGCAGGGCGGCGGGAGCAAACCGTGAGCGAGGGCCTCAATCTCTCCAAATTGTTCATTGATCGGCCAGTCGCAACCACGTTGCTGATGGTGGCCATCATTCTGGTTGGCACCATTGCCTATCGCTATTTGCCGGTCTCCGCACTGCCCTCCGTGGATTATCCCACCATTCAGGTCCAGACATTTTATCCCGGTGCCAGTCCGGAAGTGATGACCTCGGCAATTACTGCCCCGCTTGAGCGGCAATTGGGACAGATGCCATCACTCTCACAAATGCATTCTCAATCCAGCGGGGGTGCATCGGTGATCACCTTGCGTTTTGGTCTGGATATTTCACTGGATATTGCCGAGCAGCAGGTGCAGGCCGCCATCAATGCGGCGGGTAATCTTTTGCCTTCCGATCTTCCGGCCCCGCCCATTTATGCCAAGATCAATCCCGCCGATGCGCCCATTCTGACCCTGGGGATTACCTCGCCAACCCTGCCGCTCACCGAATTGCAAAGTCTGGTGGAAGGTAAGCTCAGCCAGAAACTCTCGCAAATGCCGGGCGTGGGGCTGGTGTCGATTTCTGGTGGGCAGCGGCCTGCGGTGCGCACCAGAAATCGACACCAGCCCCACGCCCGGCATTTGCGAGAGTTTCTGGCTGAGCTTACCTTCCACCAGACTTTGCAATTCGGTGAGCGGCAGGGTTGGCGAGGTAATCCCCAGGGTCAGAATG
>CAJYRE010000576.1 GCA_913776675.1 Rhizobiaceae bacterium | reverse complement strand
GAACGAGAAAGAGAACGGCTGCGAGCGTTGCGGTCATCCAGCCGGTGAAGGGGCCTTGCCGCGCTTCGCCATCCAGAAAGGTTCCCGCATACCGCAGCACCACCCAGCCAATAAAGGAAACCAGACTGAGCATGACGAGGCTGACGGGATCAAGACGCGACCCGAAGGTGAAGATGCCGACGCCAAACATCGGTCCCGTTGCCGCTCCGTCTCGGACCAGCACGACAATGGAGACCAGGGCGATGCCCATGGCACCGATGGCTGCCAGTTCAGCCACCTTGATAGCCAGGCGTGGTCTCGTTGCTGGCGAGAAGCAGGAAAAAAGCGATGCCGCAACCAAAAAGAGCGGCGCGAGAAGGGGCAAGGCGTGGGTCACAGACTTTCTCCGATCTTGCCCACCGACACCAGAGCGGCGGGCTTGTGAAAGATCAGTTAGCAGCCGCAGCATCACAAGAAAAATTCATTGTTTTTGAGATTTCGTTCTATAAAATAGAACTATGGTTGATTTGAACTATCATCATCTGCGTTATTTTCGTGCTGTCGCCCACGATGGCAACCTCACGCGTACGGCCGAGCGGCTCAATCTGTCGCAATCCGCCTTGTCCATTCAAATCAAGCAGTTGGAGGAGCGGCTTGGCCATGCGCTGTTCGAGCGGCGTGGGCGTCAGCTTTATCTGACAGAGGCCGGGCGCATTGCCCTTGACCACGCCGACACCATTTTTGCTGCCGGTGAAGAACTGGTGGAAACGCTCAAACATACAGGCACCAGCCGTCGCAGCATTCGCATCGGTGCGCTGGCAACGCTGTCGCGCAACTTTCAGATGGAGTTTTTGCGGCCCATTCTGGGCATGAGCAACGTCGATATGATCCTGCGATCCGGCAGCACAGGCGAATTGCTGGCCGCCTTGGAAACGCTCAATCTCGACATTGTGCTGCTCAATCAGGCGCCGATGACCGATTCGCTCACCCCGTTCATTGCCCAGCATGTTTATCAGCAACGGGTCAGCCTGATCGGCAAGCCCTCCTATGGCGCGCGCGGAGCCATGCTCGCTGACCTTTTGGCCGTGCATCCGGTTATTCTGCCCACCTTGGAAAGCGGTGTGCGCGCCCAGTTCGACGCGCTGGTGGAAAAGCTTGGACTGACACCGCAGATCGCCGCCGAGGTGGATGACATGGCGATGATGCGTCTTCTGGCGCGCGAAGGTGGGGGGCTTGCCGTGCTTCCACCCATCGTCGTCAAGGGCGAGCTGGAGGCTGGCACGCTGGTGGAATTCGATGCGCTGCCGGGCATGATCGAATCCTTCTATGCGGTGACCATCAAACGCCGCTTCCCCAACCCGCTGATACGACCGCTTTTGGAAGCGAATGGTTAAAGTCGCTTTTGACCATCCAAGGCGCGTGGACATGTCGATTTGAAAGCAGGTGATCCTTGAGGGGGTTGCTGCACTGACCTTGCCCCGTTGAAATAATCCATATTGAAGTTAGATCTGTCCGCTTGAGAGGACCAGAGAATGAAGCGCAACCGTTTTACAGACGAGCAGATTATCGGGATATTGAAGGAGCACGAGGCAGGCACGCTGGTGTCGGAGCTTTGCCGCAAGCATGGCGTCAGCGATGCGAGCATCTATAAATGGAAGGCTAAATCTGGTCATTCACCCAGATCCCACATGTTGATCGATGTGCGGTTAACGTTACAGTGCCACCGAAAGGCTTCAAATCTTTTTCATCAGCATCCGCTGTATTGAATGGAATTGAAGTCGCTCATATGATCCGAAAGGGTCAATTCTCCACCGCAGGACAATCCGTGTTTTATGAATTCGTGACTTTCGCTGTATAACTGCGCCCAGCGAGAGCCATTTCTTCTGCCATTGCAAAAATTTGCGACGGAATCTGTTACAAGTGGTTGGCGTCACTAATGGATCAATTTAATACAAACTAAATTAATTGAAACCTATTTAGCTGTTCAGGCGGTCAAATGCAACTTTCCAAAACGCATTTTCCCTGGCCTGCTGCAAACGTGCTTGCGATTTCCGTGCCTTTTCGGGCAAACGGGTTGCGAGCGGCTTACGGCTCGAGGTCCCGCCTGCGCCATCAGAGTGGGTCAGCTCTGTGAGCAATCTGAGCTCAGTTGGTTGCGGGTCAGTGACCAACCTCTTGAATGCCTGAGACCATTCCGTAGAGCAAAGCATGGACGGATCGTACATTTCTAAAAGAAACGCATAATCTTCCACAAACTTCCTGATACCAGATTGAACCTTCATGGCTTTCTCGCGGTATACATTTTCGTCTGACGCAATATCTTCTAGAATCGGTTCGATACCACCTTCACTATTTTCCCTGAAGCCGAGGCCCGTGCCATGATCTGCCGTCAAAGCAAATTCAAGCAACTCGACTCCTCCTTCCTGAAGGTACCGCTCCACCTCCCAGTTTTTCCCATAATTTGACACCCAGCCATTCATGGAAAATCCTAGATTTCTAATTTTCGCCGCACCTGAATGAAGTCCCAGATAGAATCCAACAAAGTCTTCCTTAGCGTACCTGTCATCCAAGCTCCCGATAAGCAGTCTTTGAATATTCCCGTGCCAACCAATATCAACGATGCCGGTTTTAACACCAGGCTCAAGGTGTTGATCAAAATAAGGCGCAGCGCGATTGCGTCGCTCCAACGACAATTTCAAACCTTCAGAAAATGTCGTGTCGAGCAGCAGCTTCACGGCGGCATGTTTTTCCGCTGTGATCGTTTCGTCCGCCGAAAGATTATGTCGCTCCATAGCATCGGCTATCATATCGAGCGGGTATCCAGCTGTCTCAAGCACACTTCTGAGTGGCTTTTCAGAGCGACCACCAATTGGGATCCAACAATTTTCGGTATCCCATTCCTTGAGACCGTTCTGAATCCCAATACGACGAGAAAAGCAAATGTACGACGTCGTAATTTCGTCCAATTCAAGATAGGGTCTCAGCATATCGAAAAGCTGATAGGGGAGCCATCCGTCCCGCGCTACGAACACGAGGCGCTTAATCTTGCTCTCGCGCGCTTTCGCCAAGATCCACAGCATAAATCCGAAGATCATTGGCCCGAAACGTTTATAACCGATTTCAGCATACTCTTCCTCAGGGAAAAATTGCCGTGCCTGTGGCATGTGCAAAAAATCCATGAGACTATTAATCAAATAGTCTGCATGCCGGCGTTCGGATGGCTGAAGCCGATTGTCCACATGTGCCCAATCGGCTAAAATGGTTTTAATGCCATATTCTTGGGCTCTCATAATGTCCGCGGTTGGATTGTCTCCAACGTGTACCCACTTCCCTAAGTCTGTAACAGAAAGACGCTCGCGAACCTCTGGAAAAATAGCACCAGAGTGCTTGCTCTTTCGCAGTTCGCACGAGACAAAGATTGGTAAAGTAGAGGCACCTTCAAAACCAACATCCTCCAACATTTGTCCGAGCCATTCAGACGGGAGGTACATGTCAGAAATAAAGGCGACCCTATGTGAACCGGCTTTGAGTTCATTGTATTTCTCAAGCCCTCGCGCGCTGGCAAAAAGAAACAACTTTTCAAGTTTGAGTTCTACCCGTTCCAGAAGCTGGCGAAAATCATCTCTACAGCCGGTGTTTTCCTGGTAGCGATCATAGATCTCACGAAACGTGACCTCGCTCTCCCCTTGGGTCTCGGCAAACAGTTTCTCCCGCGCTTCGTGCTCAGCCTGAATCCGCTGCTCCGTAAATTTGGACAGTAAACTGTGGTTCAAGATAGCAAGACGGTCTTGAAATGCCGCGACACGCACTGCTTCGAATACGTCGACGGGTGCACGCAGCTTCCGATGGACTAGCGTATCAAAGATGTCGAAGGTTACAAGATCATACATCGCACTCAACCTCTCTTACGCTTAAGTACGCGCTCTTTCTGATGTCTGAACCACATAGACAATTTTTTTCTCCAGCGAGGTCTATTTAATTTTCTATTCTGAATTAGCCCTTCCAGATGCCAAATACGATGATCTATGACTCGCTCGAGGTGCCACATTCGATCCTCTGAAAATCGCCGAAGTTCTGTCAATAACATAAGCGACATTCGATTATCGCCAGTTGGACCCACAGCATCTCGAATTAAGTTATTTTGAATCAAGCGGTTGTATAGTTGATGTTTGCTCACCCCGGCATGAACCGTATTGCCAAGCGATCCAGTTGCGCTGACACGATGATGATAGAAAGAAAGATAATCTGGAATCATCCAGATGTCGTGTTTCAAAGCGAAGCGGACATGAAAATCCCAATCCCCAAGCACGGGTAAAGTGTCATTAAACATGCCGAGTCTTTTGCATTCCAAAAGATCGAACATAAAGACAATAGGCGGGAACTGATTGCTTTCAAGCATTTTTTGGAGATTCAAAAAGCCTTCTTGAACGACACTGAATGGCGTAACACTTTCGATAATAACTTCATTGCCGACAACGCTTTCGTTCACGACATTCGCACCGCATGCGATACCTTTCACACTTGGAAACGCAGCCTTCTGTCGTCGAATAGCGCTCGTCATCGTCGCCATGAACTCTGGAGCCCAGCTGTCGTCATCATCATGAATCACGGCATAATCAGTTTCAAGAATCGCAAGCCCAGCATTGGAAGCTGCTTCCATACCTTTAGACTTGGCGTGATGAATTACACGTACACGTGGGTCGCCGGCCATAATTTCGCCAACCAACCAGTCAACCGCCTCGGACTCGCCACCATCATTTACAACAACAAGCTGCCAATTACTGTACGTCTGATTCTTGACACTTTCGAGCGCACGGCGCAACAGAACGATTCTGTCCTTTGTTCTTGTGACGACGCCGACACTCGCCATCACATCATTGCGCTTTTCCTCAGCCTTTAGCTTTTCTTCCACGGCACTATTTCCATTAGTATGTTCAAATATTTTATTGCTACGGATTTTCCGCCCATCAACAAAAATTAAATTTACATCCGTCGCTGCCACCAGCGTATAATCGATGCTTGTCATAAACTCTATAATATGTTTTCCGTTATCAATGATAAAATGTTCTGATGGCTCTGCCTGAACAACGGATGGCCGCCAGCGTTTCCAGTTCAGGTCCTGAAGTAGGACGAGATCCAAGCTTTCAACATCAACCGACATATAAATTGGCGGATGATCACCAAAGTGATCATCAAACAGGGCATCCATCCGACAAGCTTCAATCGTCAAGGTTTCCTTGATACCAACAGCACCGCCCTGCCAATCCTCAACGAACTCTTCCGACAGCGACGAAAGTTCAGATTGATTCGATATAAAAATTTTGACTTGGGTGGCGTCGTCGGCGTGAATAGCTTTATTAACGATCACATCGTAAGGACGCGCCTTTTGTAACTCTTCAATAAGCGCGGTATTCGCCTCAACAAGAACCCCCCTCATTCCGAGCATTTTATGCAGCAGGTATGTCGCACTTGTCGCTATGGGATGGTTCGCGCCGATCTCAAGGTAGCGTTCATCTAACAAATTCAATCCGTGAGCCTGAGCGAGGGCTTTCAGAATTGCCGCGACAATCAAGTCTTCACCTCGTTGCGCGAAATGCTCAGTCATTGTCACTTCAATATCTGGCTCGGAAAGGGAAAACGCCTCAATTTCATTGTAAACATATGAATTTCTCATTGTTTTTATCACTCCTCCGAAAAAAAGCATTTAATCGGGCTATACTGTCACCTGCGTCACGTTGCAAGCGAACCGCTCTCAATCTGCTGCATGAAAGATGCAGAGTCTGTTTGCATATGCGCGGGACAGACTCTTTTTGCAAAAATCAAAAAGTTTCAACGCTAAGTCGTTTTTTATTGATTTGGAAAAGATCTTTCCCTATTTGTTTTGCTATGAGCAAGAGCAAACAACCAAGAGCAGCAAATTCCATTGGTCCGGGGCGCCCCAGGGAGTTCGATATTTCCGAAGCGCTGGATCGCGCTATTTTTGTGTTTCGTGAAAAGGGGTTTAACGCGGCCTCGATCAGCGACCTCAGTCAGGCAACCAACCTGACCTCCGGGAGCATTTATAAGGCATTCAAGGACAAAAAGGGCGTCTTTCTGGCGGCTCTGGAGCGTTATGTTGCCAGTCGCAATGCTGCGTTAGCGATAAAACTCTCTGAGCGGGTCAGCGGACGAGAGCAGTTGCGGGCGTTTATTGAACTCTATGCGGACTCAAGCCAAGGTGTTGAAGGCCGTATGGGGTGTATGGTGATTTCGGCGTTGACAGAAATTTCAACACTCGATCCCGATATGGTTTTCCAGGTCAAGGCAGCTTATGCTAGGCTTGAAGACAAGCTGACGGGCCTGCTGCTTGCCGGGCAGGCTGATGGGTCCATTTCACGCTCTGTCGATCCGCAACGTACGGCGCGTGTTTTGCTTTTCACGCTGCAAGGTATGCGGCTTGCGGGCAAGGTGGGGCATGTCAGTAAACACACAAACAAACTTGTCGATGATGTCATGCATCTGATTGGCTGAGTCATTTTACCCATACAGCGCCGCTGGCATATTTAGGACATTATCAATTCCAAATTATCAGGATCAACAATGACAACAGACACTGCATTTGCTGCAACGGGGGCCAAGGCTCCGAGTGCGGCGATCTCCCTCATCCTGGCGGCCGCATGTGGCCTGCTCGCGGCCAATATTGACTATGCCCAGCCTCTCGTCGGTCTCATTGCTCCGGCGCTTCAGATACCCAATTCCCTTGCTGGACTGGTGGTGACACTGACCCAGCTTGGATATGGTCTGGGTCTGCTGCTTGTTGTTCCGCTTGGTGATATTTTTGAAAACCGCCGCCTGGTGCTGATCCTGGTGGGGTTAAGCGTTCTTGCTCTCATCACAACCGCCTTTGTCCCCACTATGGGTTTGTTTTTTGCCGCAGCCTTTTGCACCGGGCTTGGTGCCGTGGCGGTGCAGGTGCTGGTTCCCTATGCTGCCCATATGGCTGATGATGCCAATCGTGGCCGGGCCGTTGGCAATGTCATGAGCGGGTTGATGTTGGGCATTATGTTGGCGCGGCCTGTTTCCAGCTTCATTGCCAGTTACACGATCTGGCAGGGCGTTTTCCTTTTGGCTGCGGCGGTTCTGGTTTTACTCGCCTTTGTGTTGCGCGCAAAGCTGCCACTCAGACAACCGAACAATACCATGACGTATGGTGCATTGATGCGCTCGATCAAGCAGATTGCCTTGACAACGCCCGTATTGCAGCGCCGTGCGCTCTACCATGCGGCAATGTTTGGCGGTTTCAGTCTGTTCTGGACAGTCACGCCTTTGTTGCTGGCCAGCCCGGCCATTGGGCTGACTCAACGCGGCATTGCTCTTTTTGCACTGGCGGGTGCGGCTGGTGTGGTGGCATCACCCATTGCGGGGCGGATTGCAGACCGGGGATGGGGCAAGATTGCCACGGGCATTGCTTTGCTTGCGGCCATTGGCTCTTTCGCCGTATGCCTGAGCGTCAATCCGGCATCACCGCTGGCTCTGCCTCTTCTGGTTGTGACGGCCATTGTGCTTGATTTTGCTGTGACAACCAATCTGGTCTTGGGGCAGCGTGAGATTTTTCTGCTTGGGGCGGCCATTCGTTCACGCCTGAACGGATTGTATATGACCACATTCTTCATCGGTGGCGCGCTTGGATCCGCCATTGGAGGCTGGGCCTATGCTTCAGGTGGTTGGACTTTGGCCGCCAGTGTCGGCATCAGCGCTCCGTCCCTGGCATTTCTGTATTACCTGACGGAATTCAGAAAGCGCTCATAAAGATTGCCAAATAACGCCTGCCACGAAATCTCAATTTTTAATCATCAAAGCTGAAGAGACATCTAAAAATAATGACCAGCAACAACGATCAGATGACCGGCGCGCAAATTATCCTGAAGGCACTGAAGGATAATGGTGTTGACACCATTTTTGGCTATCCGGGTGCCGCGATGCTATCGCTTTATGATGAGCTTTTCCAGCAGGACGATATTAAGCATATTCTGGTGCGCCATGAACAGGGTGCGGGCCATGCGGCTGAAGGCTATGCCCGATCAAGTGGTAAGCCAGGTGTGGTTATGGTCACGTCCGGCCCTGGCACGACCAATGTGATCACGCCTTTGCAAGATGCGTTGATGGATAGTATTCCGATCGTATGTCTTTCGGGGCAAGTCCCGACATCGCTGATTGGTACGGATGCGTTTCAGGAATGCGACACGGTTGGTATCACGCGCCCCTGCACCAAGCACAATTGGCTGGTCAAGGATGTCAACGATCTGGCCCGCATTATTCATGATGCATTTCGTGTCGCTTCATCAGGGCGTCCAGGTCCGGTTGTGGTTGATATTCCAAAAGATGTTCAATTGGCAATTGGCACCTATACGCCTCCGCCCTCAGTGGATTGTCTGATCAGCTATCAGCCCAAAATGCACGGCGATCCTGATCGGATTCGTGCTGCCGTCGAACTGATGGCGAAGGCGCGCCGCCCAATTATTTATTCCGGAGGCGGGGTTGTTAATTCGGGGCCTGAAGCCTCGCTTTTGCTGCGCGAACTGGTGGAGCTGACTGGTTTTCCGATTACATCAACTCTGATGGGGCTGGGGGCCTATCCCGCATCAGGCTCAAACTGGCTGGGTATGCTGGGTATGCATGGTACCTATGAGGCCAACATGGCG